>JAYVUJ010000071.1:0-33204 GCA_043788035.1 Ferruginibacter sp.
AGAAACTACCAAGATACATAGCGTTGCAGGCA
Source organism: Ferruginibacter sp. (assembly GCA_043788035.1). Classification (GTDB taxonomy): domain Bacteria; phylum Bacteroidota; class Bacteroidia; order Chitinophagales; family Chitinophagaceae; genus Ferruginibacter. The sequence goes on from JAYVUJ010000071.1 coordinate 33, forward strand.
AGCTGCCAGAAAATGCTACACTAATATCTAAACGTCCGTACTGCAGCCCGCATCATACAATTTCGGATGTGGCTTTGGTTGGAGACGGCGGCAACCCTCAGCCGGGCGAAATTTCTTTGGCACATAATGGCGTATTGTTTTTAGATGAATTGCCAGAGTTTAAAAGAACGGTGCTGGAAGTAATGCGGCAACCAATGGAAGAAAGAAAAGTCACCATTAGCAGGGCTAAAATTGCATTGGAATTTCCTGCGAGTTTTATGCTGATAGCAAGCATGAACCCTTGCCCCTGCGGCTATTTCAATCACCCTGAAAGGCAATGTACCTGCCCTCCGGGCGCTGTTCGAAATATTTAAATAAAATAAGACGCCCTTTGCTAGATAGGATTGACCTGCATGTGGAAGTAACACCAATGGCATTTAGCGAAATGTCATCAACCCAGCAATACGAAAAAAGCGATAGCATCCGTGAAAGAGTAATTAAAGCACGGGATATACAAGAACTACGGTATAAACACAGTGAAGGCGTATACGCCAATGCCCAAATAAGCAGCAAAATGCTGAAAGAAATTTGTGTTATAAATACTGCCAGCCAAAAATTATTGAAGATAGCAATGGAAAAACTAAACCTTTCTGCCCGTGCTTATGATAGGATATTAAAAGTTAGCCGAACCATTGCAGACCTTGCCGGCACGGAAGATATAAAAGCCGAACACCTTGCAGAAGCCATACAATACAGAAGTTTGGACAGGGAGGGCTGGGCAGGGTAAGCGTTATTAATAAATAACGATACAACCCAAATTGTATTTGGCGAAAAACAACTATGTTTATTGTGTAAATGATAAATAAATGGCTGCAAAAATTATTATCGACTGTGAACGCATGAAATACCCGCACACTGGGCTACACAGTTATTGTATAAATCTTGCACCGGCTTTGCAAAAGCTGGTGCAACCGCATTTGGAACAACTGAGTTTTTTTCTTCCAAAAGAATTAAACGGTTATTTTGGAAAAGAAGAAGAGTATATTTTTCAAAACTCCTTTCAAAAACTAATTTTGCCTTCGTTGAAAAAATATTCAGTCTGGCATTCTACCCAACAGGATAGCGACTATTATCCTTTAAAAAATAAATTGCCTGTAGTGTTGACCATACACGATATTAACATTATGCACAATGCAGCTAAAACTGCAGTCCAAAAAAAACAGTACATCCAACAATTGCAAAAAAAAATTCAGAGAGCCAGCCACGTAGCTTTTATTTCAAATTTTACCAGTAACGATGTGCGGCAACATATTGACCTTAGCAAAAAAGCATTTTCAACAGTTTATAATGGCTGTACTATCCGTGAAATTATACCCCTGCAGCAGCCAGCAATTAAACCTGCCGCACCGTTTTATTTCACGCTTAGTACCATTATGAGAAAAAAGAATATGCATGTTTTACCTGCGTTGCTTGCAGGTAATGACAGGTTACTTGTAATTTCAGGCATCACCTCAAGCGAAGCTTACAAACAGGAAATTATTGCAGAGGCTGTTAAACATGGAGTAGAAAAACGGGTGATTTTTACTGGTGCCATAACCGAGAATGACAAGCAATGGTATTTAAAAAATTGTGCCGCTTTTTTATTCCCGAGTTTAACTGAAGGTTTTGGGGCACCGGTAGTAGAAGCTATGTATTTTGGTGTGCCCATTTTTTTATCTGGTTTAACCTCGCTGCCCGAAATAGGTGGGGATGTTTGTTATTATTTTCCATCATTTGAAAAAGATGCGATGCAAAAAGCTGTGCAAGATGGATTGCTTCATTATAAAGAAAATACAACCGCTGCGGGCCTTATTAAAAAAAGAGCAGCCCAGTTTAGCTGGCATAATGCCGCAACAGATTACCTGAACATTTACCGGAGTTTATATTGAGCGATGTTATTTTATTTTTACAAACATCTTAAAGCAAAATAAATACTTCCTAATGGTGGAGCGTTTTTTAGATGCCAGAAATTGGTTTTTATGTTTAAAAAACAACATCATTCGCTGAAAATTATTAACCAGGGAAAATTGCTGATAAGTTTTCACCAGTTTCTTTAACACTTGTTTTTCTTTCACCAGGGCATCCGGACAAGCCTCATAAAAAGCGTTGATCCTTGTGCGGATGCGGCTCATTTCAAGTTTGTTTCTTTTTGCCTTATTAATTTTATTATGCTTGCGAGTCTTGCTGCCCACCACGCCAAAAATATTGGCTGCGTGCTGCCGGTAACTGACCAGTGGTTGCGGTAAATATTTTATTCCTCCATAAAATGTTGCCATGTAGCATAACCACCAGTCGTGCGGTATTACGTCCAAAAATGGCATAGCCTGCTGCAGAAAATATTTTTTCATTAATGTGGCGTGGCCATAAATTCTGCAAAATACCACTTGCTGCAAACAGCTATTAAAATCAATAGAGTTTACCCGGTCGGATATATTTACGCCTATCGGCTTAAGTTCCTCATCGCATAAAATAGAGTCGCAATAGAGCAACGGGTAATTTCCAATTGCGGCCTGCATGTTTTTAATTTTATCAGGATGCCATTGATCATCCTGGTCACACAACGCTATATAGTCACCATTTGCCATCAGGCATCCCTTCTCAAAATTTTTTATATAGCCAAGGTTGGTCTCGTTGCTGTAAATTTTTATAACGGGATATTTAAGTTGAAAACTTTTTACTATTTCTAACGTGTTGTCGGTGCTGCAATCATCAACAATAATAATTTCAATATTTGTATATGATTGGGCAACCAGAGAGTCTATTTGTTCTGCCAGATACAAACTACCGTTATAAGTTGCCATTACGATTGAAATCATCGGCCATTTCTCTTTTAACATTGTACCAATTTATACATACGTTTTTAAAATATTAACTTTGCAAATAAACTAAACTTATTCGTTCCTGTAAATTTTAATAAAATCCCCATTAAAATCTGCCCGTTAGGGCGTAAAATAATTTTTATGAATATTGCGACAATAGTAATTCTTTATCATCCAAACGAAAGTTGTATAAAGAATATAAAAAGTTATTACGACAACGTAAGTAAAGTATATGTTTTTGATAATACAGAAAAAGAGTCTTCTGTTAAAAATGAATTATTAAAATTATCAAAAGTTAGTTATTATCATGATAATGAAAATAAAGGTTTATCCGTAAGATTAAATGAGGGTGCTAATTACGCAATTAAGGATGGCTACGATTGGGTAATTACAATGGATCAGGATTCTTTTTTTTTAGATGAGAGTTTTAAGAAGTACCTGAATTGTTTTACCCAGTTTCAAAATAAAGAAACGGTGGCCATGTTTGGCACTTCAAATTTTAGAACTTTAATAAATTCTTCTGAGCAGTGTTTATGGCTTGAAGTACAAGACCTTATGACTTCAGGCACATTATTTAATCTATCGTTATTTGAAGCAATTGGCAATTTTGATGAAGCATTATTTATTGATTTAGTCGACAATGAATATTGCATAAGAACAATTCTGGCCGGTTATAGGATTATCCGTTTTTCTAATATTTATTTGGCTCATGAATTAGGAAATATGGTGTATCGCTCCTCCATAAAGACCCTTTTTCTTTTTAAAAAGAAAAAAGAAATACATACTCCTCTCAGGTATTATTATATGGTAAGAAACGCACTTTATCTTTCCAAAAAATTTGAAAAAGAAAAGACAGCACCCATAAAACAACTAAAAAAAGATGTTAAATCCAGGGTTAAAAAAGGGCTTTTATATGGCAGGTATTCTTTAGATATTTTTAAGCATTTAAAAATGGCATTTTCGGATTTTAAGGTCAATAAAATGGGAAAGTTTGGGGGATAATAAACTTTGAATTTCTGGTAGATGGTTTTAGTTATTGGGACTTTACTTATTCCTTTATTTAATACTTATCCAAATAAATAAACCAATATCATTTTTTAAATTAAAAAAAGACATCATTATATGTGTATTTGAAAGTTGATTTGAAACATATATTTATCAAATATATAAGTAGTTTCTTTTTATTAATTTATTTAGTCAATTTTATAATATTGTATTTTATTCAGTTAAAACCTCTAAAAGTGAAAAGAAGATTTCTATTGCCAATTAATTTATCAAAATTTTTATTGATCTTAATATTTTTCATTTAATATTAGAAATCCACTTCACTTCCAATTAAGGATTTAAAGGTTGACACATCCGTTGGGACCTCAACTTCGACACAAAATAATAGAGAAGCGGCTCTTTGTTTAACTCCTTTTTACAGGTACTATAATAAAAGTATTAAGGATCATTTTTATACTGTAATGCATAGCGCTTGTACGAGTTGGGATTTTGAAAAAGTTGAATGTACTTTTAATTCTTGGGCTCAAGGAGATTGGAAATCATTTTATGGATATTGGAATAAAACTGTCACTGATTATTTCTATTCAACTGTTCAAGTCAAATATAGTGGAAGGGATTATGAAGGTATAGGATGCTATGTTTTACTTACACCCCCACTAACACCTTCTACTGTAATACCTCTTTACAGATATTGGAATAATAGTGACAAAGATTATTTCTATACAACAACCTCAGGCAACTATTCAGTATATATATATGTTTATAAAACAATTGCATGTTATGTTGAACCATGATTTTAGCATCTTGAATTTAATATGATTTCACTATTAAAGATATTTATACGCACAATAAAATGGTCAACAAAAGAAGGTAATAAATTGTTTTTCTAGGATTTTATCAATCGATAATTCCTAAAATAAAACAACCTTTTCCCAGTCTTTTTCTCAAACCAAAATAAAAACTTTTCCTTTATAGAAAATCTTTTTGAATTTAAATCTAATTCTATTTGCCAGTTCTTTTTAATAATGCGTGGATGCATTACAGCCGGGTGCGAACCTGTAAATTTTTTGAGAGAATCATAATGTTTATCAAAGTCGTATATCTCCGAACTGCTTATTGGTTTAGCAGTTTCTTCTTCATTAAAATTAAGATAATAGCGATCGGTATCTTTTTGTTTAATGCGCATTTGCTCCGGGCTTTTTACCCAACCGTAATGATATATTTCTGCGTTAATAAGTACCACATCCAATTTTTTATTGCCAATCCTAAAGCCTTGCGCATCTTTATAAGAGGTAATGCGTTTATCATTTTTGATCATCCGCACTTCGTAATTGTACCATTTTCTGCTATCGCCTACATAATCGAACGATGCATAAAAATGAAGATATTTAAATAACAACCCCTGTACTTTAGTATTGGTACAATACTTTTTTGCCGCAGCTAATATGGTGCCATGGTATTTTTCGTGTATCACTTCATCCGCTTGTAAATAAAATATCCAATCTGTATCTGCGCTAACGTGGGCGATAGCTTTATCAGTTTCAACAGCATAAACTTTACCCCCTTTGCGCAGGTTCATATCCCACCCGCTATGCACTATCTTCATTTTATGGGATATAATTGTTTTTATCAAAGCCTCCGTTTCGTCTTCGCCTTTATCAACACTTACAATCATTTCATCTACCATTGGTAAAATGGATTGGATAGCTTCTACAATAGGATAATCGTTTTTTACTGCATGGCGGATTATTGTTACACCAGTTATTTTCATATAAAATTTATAAGCACCAAAGAACCGATATTTTTTCGATTAAGGGCGGTATTAATTATTCATTATCAATTAACCATTTATCAATTGCCCCCTGCAATCTTGTCATTTTATCCGAACTTGTACGATATTTGATTGATCGAAACACTTCAATATTTTAAGACAAACAATTAGCAGGGATGAAAATTTTAATTAAATATTTAAAACCACATAAATGGCTGGTTATTTTTACGCTTTTTTTGGCAGCCATCAATATTGGGTTTTCGTTGATTGACCCCATTTTATTGGGCAAGATGGTAAACCTTGCAAACGAACATCAATCTGTTGCGCCAAAGAGTAAATTTACATGGTCGGCTTATTTTTGGCAGTATGAGCACATTATCCGTAAAGGTAAGCCCTACCTGGAGTTAGGGGTGTTTTACATCTTGCTATTTTCTATTACAGTGGCTATGATAAGCCGCATTGCTAAAAATTTTCAGGATTATTTTTTGAACGTTATCATTCAAAAATTTGGTGCCAAAGTATTTACCGATGGCTTGCAACACGCTATGAAACTGCCTTACCACCAGTTTGAAGACCAGCGCAGTGGTGAAACATTATCTATTTTAACCAAGGTGCGGGGCGATGTTGAAAAATTTATGAGCAGCTTTATCAATGTACTGTTTGGTATTTTGGTAGGCGTTGTTTTTGTATTTGTATATGCAACCCTATACATTAACTGGCGGGTGCCGATTGCTTACGTGGTAGGTATTGTAATATTGACCGTAATCACCAATTTGTTGAGCAAAAAAGTAAAAATCATACAAAAAAATATTGTAGGCCAAACTACCGCACTGGCAGGCTCTACTACAGAATCGCTGCGCAATATTGAACTGGTAAAGAGCCTTGGGCTTACAAAGCAGGAAGTTGACAGGCTTAATAAAAATACCTACAAAATACTGGGGCTGGAGTTAACGAAAGTGAAGCGCATTCGTAGCATTAGCTTTATACAGGGCACCATGGTAAATACGTTGCGCCAGGTAATTTTATTTATTTTGATGTGGCTGATATTTAATGAACAGATGGACGCAGGGCAATTGGTAACCATGCAGGTTTTCTCTTTTTTTATATTTGGCCCGTTGCAGGAAATTGGCAATATCCTGCTTTCGTACCGTGAAGCAGAAGCCTCGCTTATTAATTTTAATAACCTGATGATGAAAGCGCCGGAAGCAGAGCCGCTGGCACCTAAGCCATTAGGAAATATTGAATCCTTATCTTTTAATAAAGTGTCCTTCCAACATCAAACGGCTTCGCATAAAGCAATTGATAATATTAGTTTTGATGTAAAGGTGGGCGAAACAATTGCTTTTGTTGGCCCATCCGGAAGCGGTAAATCTACCTTAATGAAATTATTGGTAGGCTTATACCGCCCACTGGAAGGCAATATTTTTTACAATAAGCTCGATGAAAATGCCATCAATTTTGAAGACTTAAGGAAACAGATTGGCTTTGTAACACAAGATACTAACCTGTTTAGCGGAACCATAAAAGAGAACCTGATTTTTGTAAACCCCACCGCCACAGACGAGGAACTGGCAGACGTACTGGAAAAAGCAAGCTGTACCAATTTGGTATTGCGTGCGGAAAAAGGCCTAGATACCATGATTGGCGAAGGCGGGCTTAAATTAAGCGGAGGCGAAAAACAACGCTTGTCCATTGCCCGTGCGTTGTTAAGAAAACCGCACCTGCTAATTTTTGATGAAGCAACTTCTGCTTTAGACTCATTGACAGAAGAAGAGATCACCAACACCATTAAAGAAATTTCCTCTGCCAAGGAACAGATATCTATTTTAATTGCTCATCGACTAAGCACCATCATGCATGCAGACAGGATCTATGTATTAGAAAAAGGCGATGTAGTAGAAACCGGTACCCATGAAAAATTACTGCAAGAAAAGGGATTGTATTATGCTATGTGGCGCCAGCAGATAGGGGAAAGAAAAAAATTACAAGTACTATAGTATTTCTACTACCTGATTTTTTAAATACCTGATATCTTAGGTATTTAAGTTTCTACAATCAGGCGATAATTGAAACAATAAAGTGGCAAATTTGTCTTTATAAAAATAAGATGGGTTTGCCACTGTACATTTATACAGACACACAACAAATTATACAATGCGATTTTGGGATGTTATTAAATTCAAAGTCACTCCGAACTTATAACTTATAACTCATAACTTTTAAATTAGCTTTGTAAAAATGGAAAATAAAAAACCCAAGCCTGGTTATTTGTTGAGCGTGCTTAACATGCGTTGCCCCAGGTGTCGCCGTGGTCCCATGTTTACACACAAAAATGCCTTTAGGAAATTAAGCCTGGATTATATATTGGACATGCCTGAAAACTGCCCGGAATGCGGGCAGCGGTACGACCTTGAGCAGGGCTTTTGGTACGGTACCGGCTATGTTAGTTATGCCTTGGCGGTGGCAGTTTCTATCGCTACGTTTCTTGCATGGTTATTGATAATTGGCGTATCTACCGACGATAACCGGATATTTTGGTGGCTTGGCATCAATGGAGTTTTGCTTGTGGCCATTCAACCCTGGCTTATGCGGCTTAGCCGGGTTATTTATTTATACTTTTTTGTCAGGTATGATGAAGGGTATAAAAAATCGGACCCATTTGAGTTTGATCATAAATTATAGCTACTACAATTATCATTAAGCCTGAATGATTTTTCACTTTTATAGCGGCAGGTAATTTTCTATTGAACTATTTAAAGCCCTATCCAAGCAACAACGTTTTGAAGCTATTTAACTTTCTCATCAATACCAATATTTATATTTCTCTGGCTGCAGTTTCGCTGGCTTTGGCAACGCAGGTGCAGTTAGGTATGCGGCCTCAGTTTCACCCTTACTTATTGCTTCTTTTTTTTGCTACTATTTTTGATTATAACCTGCACCGGCTTATAACCATACTTACCAATAAAGAGGCCTTAAACAGCGATAAGCACCATTGGGTAAAACAGAACCTGTTATTATTTTATTTGTTGGTAGCCATATCAGTAACCGGCTTTATATGCACAATTTTTTATGCCGATATTAAAGTACTGATAACATTGGCGCCCATTGCAATGCTTACATTATTTTATTCGCTGCCTGTTTTTAAAAGCAAAAAAACTGTTTTCCGGTTAAGAGAAATTCCCTGTTTAAAAATTTTCCTGATCTCTTTTGTTTGGGCAGCATCAACTATTTTTCTGCCTATTATTCAATCGGGATTACATTTTAGCAAGGCACATGTTTTCGCTATGCTGGCAGAACGGTTTGTATTTGTTTTTGCCATCACTATACCGTTTGATATCAGGGATATGGAGGCAGATAAAAAAGAAAAACTAAAAACCATCCCATTGCTAATTGGTAAAAAATTGGCGATGCTAGTTGCCAACATATCGCTGTTACTGTTTATAGTGCTTTGCCTGATACATTACCAGCGCGAAGTTTTTATGCTGATTAATTTTGCATTTGCTTTATCTGCGGTAAGCACATTTTTCTTTTTAAATAGCAAGTGGGTACAAGCGCGTAAAATGTATCATTACGGCATTTTAGATGGTACGTTGCTGCTGCAAGGGTTGCTGGTGCTGGTTTGTTATTACCTGCATTAAAGCCTTTGAGCTTAAAAAGAATTTCTCAGTTTATTTATATGGAATAAAGTTTTCTCCCCAATGCGGCTTTTTTTGTGTTGTATGCAGACCCTGCAGGTGAGCTTCAGTTTATTTAATAGCGAGTTTCATATATGAAGATCATTGACCCAGTATTTAAGTTTGGTGCAGTATGCTCCGGTCAGTGCACAACGGTCTGACGCCCTCGTCTGTCCGTTGTGCAAGCAGGATGCAGCCGTAAATAAAAGCACTTTGAATTGAAGAGGTGTACCAAAAAGGTATGACGTACAAGTAAGTGACACAACGATGATGGCTATGGCTGCTGTATTTCTCCGGACAATAAAAAAACAAACAAAAAACGGAGCATTCCTACTCCGTTCTTAGTATGTAAAAAAAATAAAAAATTATTTTTCTTTAACCTTGTAACTCAACGGGATATTGAGTTTGATACCAAAATTTCGTCCCATATTAAATACACCAATTCGCCCTGTTGCCAAATTTTCATCTGCATATTTTAACCTGCTTAAATGATTTTGATAAGCCACATCGCCGAGGTTATTGCCTGAGATACTTAGGGTAAATAATGTTTTTCCATTGGCTATGATATCCGCACCCACGCCTATATTCAGCAACGTATAGCCTGGTGTAGGTGTTTCTGTATTATAAGCTGTAAACACATCTTTTTTAGCGAAAGTATTATCTGCCTCCAACTTTAAATAGAAGTTATGAATATTGGTGCTGATCTTTTTGAAGTTAGTGCGTATTTCAGAAATCAACCTGGGCGCTGGTATAAATGGCAGGTATTTTGAACCTTCCAACGGATTTTTTAAATGCCCCGATACTAAGGAGAAAGTGTTTTCAACATGTAGCCAGTCTAATGGGTGCGGATGGATATCCAGTGTTATTTCCATGCCGCTTAATACCGCTTTTTGCTGATCGAATTTAAAGGCCGATAATTTTTGCCCATTAACAAGCAGCGTCGAGTCTCCGCCATTGAATCCTTGTAATTTTCTGTATAAAATAAAATTGCTGAAGTTGTTATAAAAGCCAGAAACGCCTACTGATACATGTTCTGTATTAAAATCAAGCCCTGCATCAAATTGTGAGCTGAGCTCGCTTTTTAAGTTTGCATCACCATATTCGTAACGGATGGTGCCTTCATGCGCACCGTTGCTGCTGAGCTCCGGAATGCTTGGTGCACGAAAGCCTCTCGCCGCATTTAGTTTTAAATTGAAGTGGTTGGTAAGTTGTATTGCTGCACCAACACTGCCGGAATAATTAGAAAAATTCTTTTGAAAAGCGGCACCTTTTATTGCAGTGCCATCCATCAGGTTTTTTACATTGATGTGCCTTGTATCGTACCGGACACCGCCGCTCAGTGTTAATTTTTTAATAGTTTTTTGTGTGTATAAATAACCGCCAATATCAAACAGCCCGTAATTAGGTATTAATTGCTCAACGCCTTTGTTAGTATTTTGCTGCTTCATGCCATTTATGCCGATAGAAGTTTTCCAGCCATTTTTATCAGCCAAATGAAATTGAACAGTGTATGTAATCGTCTTTAAATCAAAAAATAATGCCCTTTCAGTCAGGTCATCTGGGTTGCCAAATTCTTCTCTCTGGTTGTGCTGAAAACCAATATTAAACAGCAAATGATTTTGGCCCAGCTTAATGTTGTTATCAGTAGCAATTTTAAAATGACGGATGTGCTGGTAAGGTATTTCAGGCGTAGTGCTATTAAAATCAGCATCGGTCGCACGTACTTCGGTACCACCTGCTACTTGTTTAATAAAGTAGCCTTCCGCATCCCTTGCCCCTTCTACCAACCCGGCATGCAGGTTAAAATTACTAAACAACAAATGGCTGTAACCCCAGCTGCCATTGTATCCTGCATAGCCGCCAAAATTCTTTTCATAAAATTTCGAGTTAAATACACGCCCATCGTATTTGTTCTTATAATCTGCTGCCGCAACAGTAGAGCCATACAAATTCCAGTTAATGCCTTTAATGTTGCCGGCGATATTGCCATTAAAAGTCCGGGCTTTATTGTTAGTTTGGTAATTAGAGAAAAGGTTAGCCTTGATGGTATTTTCTTGCACAGGCACATTGGTTATAATATTGATTACGCCGGCAGTTGCATCGCTGCCATAAATTAACGAAGCAGGGCCTTTTAATATTTCTACTTTGTTTACGCTCGCCTCATCTACTTCAATGCCATGCTCATCGCCCCATTGCTGCCCTTCTTGCCGTACGCCATCGTTAATGGTAAGCACACGGTTATAACTTAGCCCGCGGATAACTGGTTTTGAAATTGCAGGGCCGGTTGATAAAGTTGATACGCCAGGCTTTTTTGCCAGTGCTTCAATAATATTGGTGGAAGAACTTTGCATCAACTCTTCTTTACGCATTACGGTTATTTGAAAAGGTACTTTTTTAGATTGTGTTGCAGTACCAATGCCAGTAACTACAACGGCATTATTTTCTGCTATCGATTCAACCAGCGCAAAATCTTTTTTGGTACCTGTAGTAATATCTATCGATTCAATAACAGAAGTGTATCCAATAAAAGAAACTTCTATCAAATGCCTGCCTTCTGGTAAGTTCTTAAAATCAAATTGTCCCTGGGCATTGGAAGAACTGCCAGATTTTATATCTGAAATGAAGATGGATGCGCCTTGCAAAGGAAGGTTTGTCTTTGCATCGGTAATTATACCGCTAAATGAGCCACGCAAAATTGGTTTTCCATCTTTACTAAAAACAGTAAAAGCGCTTAAAAAAAACAAGGCAATAAATAAGGCTAATTTCATTAATTTAAATTTTATATGAAACAATGTTGCAAATATAGAAGATTATTTTTGCAACATTGTTTAATTTATTTTGCAAATAAAAAAGTTCCAATTGATAACAGGAACTTTTTTGTAGTTAAATAACATAAAGAAAACATCAGTCAATATGCTCAATAATACCTGCAATGCCCTGTCCGCCGCCAACACACGCCGTTACGATACCGTATTTTTTTTGCAGCCTCTTCATATCATTTATCAGTTGTATAGTTAGTTTGCAGCCGGTGCAGCCTAGCGGATGCCCCAGCGCAATTGCTCCTCCGTTAATATTTACAATTTCAGGGTTTAATTCAAGTTCACGTATAACGGCTAAAGATTGCGATGCAAATGCTTCGTTTAATTCTATTAAATCAATAGCAGCAAGCGCCATGCCTGCCTGCCTTAAAACCTTCGGCACTGCTTGTACCGGACCCATGCCCATAATACGGGGGTGTACGCCTGCACTGGCACAATTAACTAAACGTGCAATGGGTTTTAAGCCCAGCTCATTAATCATCCGTTCGCTCATTACAATGACAAATGCAGCGCCATCGCTTGTTTGTGACGAATTGCCCGCTGTTATGCAACCACCTGCTGCAAAGGCAGGTTTTAGTTTTGCCAATCCTTCAACAGAGGTATCCGCACGCACGCCTTCATCGGTATCTACCACAAAACTTTTTTGCTGCTTTTTGCCTTTATCATCTAAATAAACCTGTTGTACGGTAATGGGTAAAATGCCACTTTTAAAAAAACCACTTTTAATGGCGTTGCCCGCTTTTACATGGCTGTTAAAACTAAAAAAATCCTGGTCTTCCCTGCTGACATTATGTTCTTTGGCAACCGCTTCGGCAGTTAAGCCCATATTTAAATAAAAATCCGGTTCGTCTATTGCTATAGCGTAAGAAGGGGACGTTTTCCATCCTGCAGTAGGTACCATCGACATGCTTTCCACGCCGCCTGCTATGATACATTCCGCCATGCCGCTCCTTATTTTTGCCGTTGCCATGGCGATACTTTCCAGCCCGCTTGCGCAATACCTGTTAATAGTAATTCCTGGCGCATGTATGCCCACCGCTTTTGCAGATATCATCCTGCCAACCTGTAAGCCTTGCTCCGCCTCAGGTACAGCGTTGCCAACAATTACATCGTCTACCCTTTTTACATCCAGTTGCGGCACGCTGGCGAGCAGGCCTTTAATTACATCAATAGCTAAATCATCGGGACGGGTAAACCGAAAGCCGCCTTTTTTGCTTTTGGCAATGGCCGTCCTAAAACCTGCAATTATATAAGCTTCCTGCATTACCGTAATATTTTTATAGTCATTAAAATTGAGTGATAACGATCGTAAATAATTAAATAGTTGTTTATGCAACTTTATGTACTCAAAGTTATAATTTCTCATTGAAAACAAAAAACTGAAAAGCCTGCCTTAATTTTACCGGTATATGTATAAATTACTACGTTCTTTTTTGTTTTTGTTTGATGCTGAAAAAGTGCATTATTTTTCGATGGATGCGTTAAAATTTTTCTGCAAGATATCTTTGGTAAAAGGCTTGATTGCTAAAAATTATACGCCATCATCTGCGCCAGCAACTAAAATCTTAGGGCTTGAATTTAAAAATCCTGTTGGGCTGGGCGCAGGCTTTGATAAAAATGCTAAATACTTACATGAGCTGCAAGCATTGGGTTTTGGCTTTGTTGAAATTGGTACTGTAACACCAGTGCCACAAGCGGGAAACGATAGCCCTAGATTGTTTCGCCTGCCAAAAGACAAGGCACTGATAAACAGGATGGGCTTTAATAATGATGGTATAGAAGTAGTCGTAGAAAGACTAAAAGAATGGAACATAAAGGCTGCAGCCAGTAATGGCCGGCGGTTAATAATTGGCGGCAACATCGGCAAAAATAAAGTTACGCCTAACGAAGATGCATGGAAAGATTATGAAGCCTGCTTTACTGCGTTGCACCAACATGTTGATTATTTTGTGGTAAATGTAAGCAGCCCCAATACGCCGGGCTTAAGGGAATTACAGGAAAAAGAATCATTGGCAAAGATTTTGAAAAATTTGCAGCAATTAAATAAAGCAACGGATAAGCCTAAAGCAATATTATTAAAAATTGCGCCAGACTTAACCATCGGGCAAATTGACGATGTGGTAGATTTGGCGTTAGAAATAAATCTGGATGGCCTTGTAGCAACTAATACAACTATAAACCGCTCTACGCTTATTACCGATGAAAAAACGTTGGAAACCATTGGTGCAGGCGGGTTAAGCGGAAAGCCGCTTGAAAAGCAAAGTACAGAAATAATTGATTATATTAATAAAAGGACAGACGGGCGGCTGCCAATAATTGCCAGCGGCGGTATTTTTAATGGTACCGATGCGCAGAAAAAAATGGCAGCAGGTGCTTCGTTAGTTCAGGTTTGGACGGGGTTTATTTACCAAGGACCATCAATAGTAAAAAATATTTGTAAGTTGATTAAGTAGGTTTGCGCTTTAAAATTTTCATTCATGAGTGCATTATTTACATCTGAAAGCATCATTAGTTTTTTTATATTGGTGATATTGGAAATTGTTTTGGGTATTGATAATGTGATATTCGTTAGCATCATTATTAACCGGTTACCAAAAGATAAAGAAAAAGCTGCGCGCAGGCTTTGGATAATAACGGGCATTATTGTACGCAGTTTATTATTGATGGCGCTAAGCTGGCTGCTCACTCAAAAAGGTAAGCCTGTCTTTACAATTTTAAATAAAGGGTTCGATTTGGCAAGCCTTGTAATGCTTGCCGGCGGCTTGTTTTTAATATATAAAACGGTAAGGGAAATACACCAAAAATTAGAAGGCGAAGAAGAAGGCTACGGCGAGGCTAATAAGCCAAAAATAACGCTGGGCAAGGCGATGGTGCAAATCATTTTAATAGATATGGTATTTTCCTTTGATAGCATCATTACCGCTGGCGGCACCGCAAGCCATGTTCAAATTATGATAGCTGCGGTAGTAATTGCAATGTTCATTATGTTTTTATTCAGCCCTGTTATTTCTTCCTTTATCCATAAGCACCCAGCGCTAAAAATGCTTGCTTTGTCTTTTTTGGTGATGATTGGTTTATCGCTGGTAATAGAAGGCTGGGATTCAGAAAAAGCACATAATTTAAATTTAAAAAACTACATCTATTTTGGTATGGCTTTTTCTTTTTTGGTAGAAGTGCTAAATATTACGGTGATGAAAAGGCAGAAGAAACGCAAAGTGGTTACTTTAAATGAACCTATGATTAGTGATGGAAATGATTCTGACCAGGCTAGTTAGCAAGGCTTTGCCACCTGCAGCAGTAGTTAAGTATTATTTAATAATTGAAAATCCCAAAAATTTGTTCCTATTTATTATGTTATGTATATGAATACTGACGTTTGGTATAGGGCTGTCAAAAAGTTTAGCCAGCTGATTTTAATTCATCCATAAAGTGCCATCTTTAGTTAGCTGGGATACCCTTGCTTGCCATCTTGTGTATTATAAATGCCGATATTGTTTTGTTCCACTATTGTACTGGTACAATTATTTATTTGTGCAAACAAAGCAATGTAGCTGCCACAACACCCGCCGTTTCTGTCCGCAACCTTGTATCGCCTAAAGCCACTGGCAAAAACTTATTTTGTAAAGCTGCGGCTATTTCTTCTTTTGTAAAATCACCTTCAGGCCCAATAACAATAAAGCTTTCAAGATTAGCGCCTGATAATTTACTACTTAACTGCTCTTTCATCCCTTCTTCGCAATGTGCAATAAATTTTTGCTGCGCAGATGCGGAAAGTGTTTCCATAAACTTTGTTGGCTCGTGTAGTGTTGGCAACCAGGCTTGCTGCGATTGTAGCATAGCGCTTATCACAATATTTTTCATCCTATCGTACCGAAAATGTTGTTTTTCTGTTCGGGCGCACAACATCGGTATCACTTCTGTAACGCCAATTTCTGTTGCTTTTTCTAAAAACCATTCAAACCGGGTACTATTTTTCACCAATGAAATACCAATGCTTATTTTTTTTAGAAGGGCTGGTTGGGTAGAAGATGATAATATGGTTACCGAACATTTTTTGCGGTCATTGTCAGTTATGTCAGCAATAAATACAGTGCCTTTGCCATCTGTTAATTGCAGCGGCTCGCCATTTTGCATGCGCAATACCTGCACCACATGTTTGGAGGTTTCTTCGTTTAAGACAAATTGCTTTGTAATTATTTTAATTTCATCTGAATAAAAAAAGGGAAGTGGCATTATAAAATTGTAAGTAACTATTGATTTAGAAAACTCTTTTTATCTTTTGTAGCAATTACTTTAATGATGCCTATTAAAACAGCAATCATTAAAAATGAAGAAACCGCTAATAACCAATCAGCGTTGGAAGTATGCATAATCTTTGCCAATGTGCCAAGTGTACGTAGCCCCACACCAACCAAAAAAAGTACGATAATGTATTTATATTTCAGTTTGCGCATTTCAAAAACTAAATATTTTGTTCATCCTTTCTTTAAAATCTTCCAAACTATAACTTGCTGTTTTTTCTGCAATATGGTCGGCTTCTTTACTTTCTAAATCCTTCAAAACTACATCCTAATATAAATCGGCTTTTTAAAATGAGATTTCTGTTACAAAAAATATAAAGATCCCAGCATTTTCTCATCATTAATATCTTCTGCCCTTTGGTGTAATTTTTTTTATCGATACGGCGGGCTGTTGCATATCTTTTAGCTTATGTAAATTTAATTCTTCATTATCAACCCAAAAAAATCTACACTAAAACGGCGCATCATCATCAAAAGCATTATCATTCATTTTGCTGCCTTTTTGAATGTACAATTTTGCACCGCCGCCATCCTCATCGCCCCTTACCGGTTTAAAGTTGCCGGCAGGCATGCTGCCGCCAAAATCATCGCCGCCACCCTCTGCATCTTCCACAAACTTTTGAATGTGCAGCAAGGCACGTAATTTAATGGTATCCAGGCTACCATTCCTGTGCTTGGCAATCTTTACGTACGTCTCGCCCTTATTGCTTTCGCCGTGTTCGTTGGCAGTAATGTCATAGTACTCCGGGCGATACAAAAACATTACCATATCCGCATCTTGCTCAATAGCGCCTGATTCACGAAGATCACTTAATTGCGGAATTTTCGCACCTTCTTTCCTTTTTTCCACTTCACGGCTTAACTGGCTTAAGGCAATAATCGGCACCTGTAATTCTTTTGCTAATGCTTTTAAATCCCTCGAAATACTACTTATTTCCTGTTCTCTATTGCCGCCCTTTATGCCGCCACCGCCGCCGCTCATCAACTGCAGGTAATCTATTATTATCATGCCCAGGTTACTTTTATTTTTAAGCCTACGGCATTTTGCACGCAGCTCAAAAATATTTAGCGCTGCTGTATCATCAATAAATATTGGTGCATTACTCAAACGCTCAATGCCACGCTTGTACAGCTGTTTCATTTCATGCTCTTCCAGCTTGCCACGGTTAATTTTTTCCAGCCAAATCTCGCTTTCGGCACTTAAAATACGCTGTACCAATTGTCCGGCACTCATTTCCAAACTAAAAAAAGCAACCGTAGTTGGTTTTGTTGGATGAAGTGCTGCGGTACGGGCAAGGTTTAACGCAAACGCCGTTTTACCTACAGAGGGGCGTGCTGCCAATACAATTAAATCGGTAGGCTGCCAGCCATACGTAAGCTTATCAAGCGAAGGAAAGCCCGTGGGTACGCCGGTAATGTCTTCATCACGGTTACGCATATCCTCAATACGCTGTATGGTTTTTACCAGCACGGTATTTATATCATCAAAATTTTTTCGTAAATGGCTATTAGTAATTTCAAACAGCTTGCTTTCAGCGTCATCCAGCAAATCAAAAACATCGGTGCTGTCTTCGTATGCATCGCCAATTATTTCGCCGCTAATGCGTATTAGTTCCCGCTGTATAAATTTTTGTAAAACTATCCTGCTATGTGCTTCAATATTGGCAGATGAAACTACTGCATTGGTTAATTTAGAAACGTAATACGGACCGCCTACAAGGTCAAGTTCTTCTTTAAATTTCAATTCTTCAACAACAGTAAGTAAATCTATCGGCAGGCTTTTTTGTGCCAGCGAAATCATTGCTTTATAAATACGTTGGTTTGCTTCTACATAAAAACATTCTGCCTTTAATATTTCTATCACCGTATCAAAGGCACTTTTTTCCAGCATTATAGCACCTAGTACCGCTTCTTCTAAATCTTTCGATTGGGGGGGCACCTTGCCAAACACCATACTGCCCATGTCGAGGGTTGGTTTTTTTCTTGCTTTTCTATCTTTGTTAAGGCTGCTTAAATCCATTTTTTTACTACTATTAAAAGTTATTATATTATATTATTTTTATTTTATAACAGCAAGTATATGTAATCGTTACAATCCATATTGTTTAAGTTCCTCCTTAAATTTACAATAAGGAAAAAGCAATAAATTCTTGCAAGGCGGCTAAGGTAAAATCAAATTTGTTGCTTTCCTGCTTAAATGATGTTACTAACTTTTTAGTAATCATTTTCCACACCCAATCCACAGGCAAATTTAGTTTATTAACGGGTTATCCACACCATTATAAACAGCTAACAGTCAAATACAGCCTCGTTACGTAACAATTTATTAACATAGGTTTTGAGCAAATTTTATTTTTCTGCACCAACCGCATTTTTCTTTCGCCTTGTTTATTTCAATCCAATTCAGTAATTTTTTTGGATGCGAAAGAAATTTTTGAGTAGGATGAAATTCTTTTTTTCTTGGGGTACTGCAACAGCTATACACCTCCTGCGCTCCAAAGGAGAATTCTTAGTGTATTCAATTTAACCACTTTATAAATTAGCGGCCTCTAAAACGCTCCGCATGATAGCCTTGGAGGGTAGAGTTGTTGAACTTGTGTACAAACTATTTATATTGTGTTTTACCACAAAATCGATAAAATTCGGCTAAAGCTTTGTGGCGCATTTTAACTAAGCCAGCTATGTATAAAATGAGCGGCTGCCGCAAATAAAATTAGGCTCTCCAAATAAATACCCTTTATGGTATGGGGGCTTATCTTTGCACATCTTAAAATGATTTTATAAATGACCATTAGTTACAATTGGCTAAGCGAGTACTTGCCGGAAAAATTAGAACCAGAAAAATTAAGCAAAATCCTTACTTCTATTGGTTTAGAAGTGGAAACACTGGAAAAGTACGAAGAAACAAAAGGCAGCTTTAATGGGATGGTTATTGGCGAAGTACTTGAATGTGCCAAGCACCCCGATGCAGATAAATTAAGCTTAACTAAAGTTGATATTGGTACCGGCGAACCTTTACAGATAGTTTGCGGCGCACCCAATGTAGCCGTTGGCCAAAAGGTAGTAATAGCAACCGTTGGAGCCACTATTTACCCTTTTAGCGGGGAACCAATGACGATGAAAAAGGCTAAGATCCGTGGTAGCGAAAGCTTTGGGATGATTTGCGCCGAAGACGAAATTGGGCTCAGCAGCAACCATTCAGGCATATTGGTTTTGCCTGCAGATACAAAAGTTGGCATGCCTGCCGCAGCTTACTTTGGCACCTACAACGATTATATTTTTGAGATAGGGCTAACGCCAAACCGCATGGATGCAATGAGCCATTTAGGTGTTGCTAAAGATGTATGCGCCTATTTATCTCACCATAATAAAAAAGAAACGCACATTAAATCGCCGTTTAAAAATACATTTAAAGCAGATAACCAAAACCTGCCCATTGAAGTAACCATTGAAAACGAAGTTGCCTGCGAAAGGTATTGCGGCGTTAGTATCCAGGGCGTTACTATTGCCGACAGCCCTAAATGGCTGCAGCAAAAATTAAAAAGCATCGGGCTGCGCCCAATTAATAATATTGTAGATATTACCAACTTTATTTTGCACGAAACCGGCCAGCCCCTGCATGCCTTTGATGCGGATATGATAACCGGTAAAAAAATAATTGTAAAAAGTTTACCAGAAGGCACCCCATTTTTAACGCTGGATGATAAGGAAAGAAAGCTATCTGCCGAAGACCTGATAATTTGCAATGCAGCAGAAGGCATGTGCATAGCGGGCGTTTATGGAGGCGCTAAAAGTGGCGTAACAGCTGCTTCAAAAAATATCTTTTTAGAAAGTGCCTGGTTCAATCCCATCAGTATCCGCAAAACTTCTTTTCGCCATGGCTTACGCACCGATGCTGCCACACGTTTTGAAAAAGGTGTGGACATTAGCAATACCGTAACTGTGCTAAAACGTGCTGCGGTGATGATAAAAGAAATCGCCGGTGGCGAAATTTCGTCTGACACTGTAGATATTTATCCGGAACCAAAAAAGAAAACTGAAGTCGCCATAAAATACCACTACTTAAAAAAGTTGAGCGGTAAAAATTACCATGGCGATACTATCAAAAACATCCTTACCGGGCTTGGCTTTGAAATTATAAAGGAAGGTCAGGATGACTTACGTGTAGCCGTACCCTTTAGCAAGCCAGATATTAGCATACCTGCAGATTTGGTGGAAGAAATAATGCGTATCGATGGCTTGGATAATGTAGAGATACCAGCCATAATTAGTATTGCGCCAGCTGTAGAAACCTTGATGGAAGAAGCTGCCTATAAAGAAAAAGTGGCTACATACCTTATTGGTGCTGGGTTTAATGAAATTTTTACCAATAGTATCACAAATGCGGCTTACTATAACGAAGCCGTTTTAGAAACAACGGTAAAAATGATCAACAGCCTTAGTGCCGATCTAAATGTACTGCGCCCGCAAATGATGGAAACCGGTTTGGAAAGCGTTGCCTATAATTTAAACCGCCGCAACAGCGACCTGCAGTTTTTTGAATTCGGCAAAACCTATAGCACTTACGGAGTTGGAAAGTATGAAGAAAAGCAGCATATCAGTATCTACATAACCGGTAAAAAAAATGCGGATGGCTGGAAGGCAAAAGGCGAAAAAGCAGATTTTTATTTTGCAAAAGCCATCTGCGAAAAAATTACGGATTTACTTGGGCTCTCCATTACTAATTATTTATTAGAACAAAGCGATAAGTTAGATAACTGCGTACAAGTGAAAGTGAAAAATGAAATAATTGCAAGCATTGGCGCTGTGAATAAAAAAACGTTGGCAATGTTTGATATTAAGCAACCCGTTTTTTATGTTGATATCGATTGGGACAAAATGATAACAATGGCGAAAACGCTGAAGATAAGCTATTCCGAAATTTCAAAATTCCCTGCGGTGCAACGAGACCTTTCTATCGTTGTTGATAAAAGCCTGAAATACGAGCAGGTAGAAAAAGCAACTTATGGTGCCAAGGTTAACAAGCTTACGGCCATGAATTTGTTTGATGTTTTTGAAAGCGAAAAATTGGGTGCCGGCAAAAAATCAATAGCAGTAAGCTTTACTTTTTTAGATGAAGAAAAAACGATGACAGATAAAGATACCGACGCCATGATGAACAAAATCATCGCAGCTTACGAAAAAGAATTGCATGCAGAGATAAGGAAATAGGCACTATCATCTTATAAATAAAAAATGTATTTTAGGTTTGCAGTACAGCAATGGAAGAAATGGACGACCATATTAAACGGGTAAATAGTAAACTTCAGCAATTGCTGAAGCAGTATCAATTTTTGCAAAAAGAAAATGAAAAACTAACAGAATCGGTCAAGAGCCTGCGGTTGGTTAAAGAAAACGAAACAGCAGAAATTGCCAGGCTCCAGCAGCAGGTAAGTATTTTAAAAAGCGCTATTGGGCAAATGGCGGAACCGGATAAAAAAGTATTTGAAAAACAAATTAACCAGTACTTAAAAGAATTAGATAAGTGCATCCACTTATTAAGCGAATAAAACATGGCGGAACTGATACCAATAAATATTATGATTGGCGATAGGACGTATCGCATAAAAACGCTTCCCAAAGATGAGGAAGTGATACGCAGTACATTAAAGAGCGTAAACAGTAAAATTTTGGAATTTAAGACGCAATTTGCCGCCAAAGACATGCAGGATTATATTGCCATGGTATTAATTTGGTACGCCACCCAGGCCAGCACAGAAAGCAACCCCGCATTTGAAAAAGAAGTAACGGATGCGTTGCTTAAAATGGAGTTGGCCCTAGACAAAGCTTTATAGGCAACAACCTTTTGTTACAAGTTATCAACATTACAAAAATCATTATCTTCGCCAACTATCCATCACTCAATAAAATTGAGCGATGGCAGTATATATAAGATTGTGAACCGATTAAAAAATCAAAAATTTCAATGGAACCGAACATACTATACTACATCATCATTGCAATAGCAGCGCTATTAGCAGGGTTTTTGGGGGGCAAAATGATTTTTGCCAAAGACACCAAAAAAAACGTAGAAGATGCTGAGCAGCAATCGAAACTTATTTTACGGGAAGCTGAATTAACAGCCGAAAATTTAAGGAAAGAAAAAGAACTGGCAGCAAAAGAGAAATTTGTACAGTTAAAAGCAGCACACGACAGGGATGTAATGCAACGGAACCAAAAAGTTGTTGAAGTAGAAAACCGCATCAAACAAAAAGAACTGGGCATTATCCAAAAGGAACAAGGCATTGTTCAAAAAGAGCAGAGCGTTACGCTAAAAGAAGCCAGCCTTGAAAAACAAGTAAAAGATAACGACGCCATAAAAGAAACCCTTAACCGCCAGATTGAGGTGGTAAACCTAAAGCGTACCGAACTGGAAAAACACCAGGAAGAACATATCCGCAGGCTTGAAAAAGTTGCCGGGCTAACAGCGGAAGATGCCAGGAACCAACTAATTGAAAGCCTTAAGCAGGAAGCACATACACGGGCATTGGTTATCCAGCAGGAAATTATTGAGGAAGCAAAATTAAAGGCTAATAAAGAGGCCCGTAAAATTGTTATCCAAACCATACAGCGTACGGCGGCTGAACAAGCTATTGAAAACTCTATTACCGTATTTAATTTAGAAAGCGACGAAATAAAGGGTTCTATCATTGGGCGTGAAGGCCGTAATATCAGGGCGATAGAAGCTGCTACTGGCGTAGACCTTATTGTTGATGATACGCCCGAAGCAATCGTGTTGTCTTCCTTTGACCCATTGCGCAGGGAAATTGCCCGTTTATCGTTACAACGCTTAGTTGCCGATGGACGCATACATCCTGCACGTATTGAAGAAGTGGTTGAAAAAACAAAAAAACAACTAGATGACCAGGTAATGGAAATAGGCGAGCGTACCGCAATGGAACTTGGCGTACATGGGCTGCATAAAGAATTGATAAGGATGGTAGGGCGTATGCGTTTCCGTTCATCTTACGGGCAAAATTTGCTAATGCATAGCCGCGAAACTGCTAACCTATGTTCTATAATGGCGGCCGAATTAGGCATGAACCCTAAATTAGCAAAACGTGCCGGCTTACTACATGATATAGGCAAAGTACCGGATGAAGAAACCGAATTAAGCCATGCATTATTAGGTGCAAAACTGGCAGAAAAGTATGGCGAAAACCCAGCAGTAGTAAATGCCATTGGCGCCCACCATGATGAAATGGAAATGCAATATGTAATTTCTCCTATTATTCAGGCTTGCGATGCTATTAGCGGTGCAAGGCCGGGCGCAAGGCGTGAAATTATGCAACAATACATACAGCGCATTAAAGACCTGGAAAACCTTGCTCAGGCTTACCAGGGCGTTGAAAAAGCGTACGCCATACAAGCGGGAAGAGAACTGCGTGTAATTGTAGAAGCAGATAAGGTAAGCGATGCAGACAGCGATAAATTAAGTTTTGAAATTGCACAGAAAATACAGACCGAAATGACTTTTCCAGGGCAGATAAAGGTTACAGTTATAAGAGAAAAGAGAGCAGTGAATATTGCCCGTTAATTTATTAAGATTTTTTTTGAAGCTACAGGTTTATTGCCTGTAGCTTTTTTTTGCGGCAAATACAAGCCTTTATGTTCCCCAAAGGAGTATGCATAACCTTGCAATTTTTTTGAAGTTGTATAAATTCGAATACGCTTACCCCTTGATGGCTTTTTGAGATTTTACTTGGATTTATAAATTTTAATAATCCAGTACGCTCCTTTGGATGGCAGGCAGGCTACTTGCGCACATTTCCTTATTTTTGCTTATGGACGATTTATTAGTAAAAATCAACAACTTTAAAACGGAGATAAAAGATTTTGTTGCTGTAAATAGCGACGATGCAGAAGCGTTCCGCATAAAGTATTTAGGCACCAAAGGCTTAGTGAAAGAGGTGATAGGCGAAATGAAAAATGTGGCCGTTGAAAAAAAGAGGGAGCTTGGGCAGGTGATGAATGAATTTAAATTATTTACTGAAGCACGGTATGAAGAACTAAAAGCGGCAACAAATACTGGAACATCGGCTGCTATTGACGAAGCAGACCTTTCGCTGCCGGGCGATGCTTTGCCTTTGGGTAGCCGGCATCCGATAAGCCTGGTGCGTAACCGCATTGTTGCTATCTTTCAAAGATTAGGCTTTGCTGTTGCCGAAGGGCCTGAAATTGAAGATGACTGGCATAATTTTACTGCGCTTAACTTACCAGAAAATCATCCGGCCAGGGATATGCAAGATACGTTCTACATCAACCAAAACCCTGATTGGCTCCTCCGTACGCATACCTCCAGCGTACAGGTTAGGGAGATGGAAAAAGGCAAGCTGCCGATACGGATTATTTGTCCGGGCCGTGTGTATAGGAATGAAACAATAAGTGCACGGGCCCATTGTTTTTTTCACCAGGTAGAAGGCTTGTACATTGCAGAAAATGTATCGTTTGCAGACCTTAAGCAAACCTTATATTTTTTTGTACAGGAAATGTTTGGCAAAGAAGTGAAAGTTCGTTTTCGCCCTAGCTATTTTCCTTTTACAGAGCCAAGTGCAGAAATGGATATTAGCTGTTTAATTTGTGGTGGCACAGGCTGTAACGTATGCAAGCACACCGGCTGGGTAGAAATTTTGGGCTGTGGCATGGCGCATCCAAACCTATTAGAAAACTGCGGCATCGACAGTAATAAATACATGGGCTTCGCATTTGGAATGGGTGTAGAAAGGATAACCATGCTAAAATACCAGATAAAGGATTTGCGTTTATTTAGTGAAAATGATGTGCGTTTTTTGAAGCAATTTACTTCGGCAGTTTAATAGTAAAAATTTAAAAAGCCCTTTTTCTTTTTAAGGAAAAGGGCTTTTTGTATCATGGAGGGTAAAGAAATTTCTTTTAAATAAAATCAGTGAGGTCCATATTTAACCTGTTTTTTTCTGTGTACCATAAACCGTGCGGGGCACCTTCGTAAACAATATATTTAGCACCAGGTATCAGTTTGGCAGTTTCTGCTCCGGTTGCATCAATTGGTACAATCTTATCTTCGTCGCCATGTATAATTAATGTAGGCACATTTATTTTTGGCACATCCTGCCTAAAATCTGTAGACGAAAATGATTTGGCACATTGTAAGGTAGCGATAGGGGATGACTTCATTACCTGAGTAAGGTTGTTAGCTAAAAAGGCATCGCTAACCGGATGGTTCATTAAGGTTACGCCAAAGAAATCTTTAGCAAAACCTTCCATAAATTTAGGCCTTTCATCAAGCATGCTTTCGGTCATTTTAAAAAACATTTCCTGAGGCACACCATTTGGGTTATCGCCTGTTTGTAACATAAAAGGTACCACGCAACTTATCAGCACAACTTTTTTAACCCTTGCGCCACCATAAACAGAAAAGTATTTGGCAACTTCTCCACCACCCATAGAGAAGGCTACCAAGGTTACATCCTCTATATTTAATTCATCAAGCAAGGCTTTCAAATCTCCGGCAAGCGTGTGGTAATCATAGCCATCCTGTGGCCAGTCAGATTTACCAAAGCCTCTTCTATCGTATGTAATACAACGCATGCCTTGTTGAGGCAGGCTTGTCATCTGGTATTCCCACATGCTGCCGTTGAGCGGCCACCCATGTATGAATACTACATTTTTACCATGCCCTATTTCTTCATAATAAATATTGATAGGTTCTTTATTGTTTTGTGCAGATTTAATAAATGGCATAAATTTTACAATTAAATGTGATTGAGTTTTTTATACTAATGCCATCAACAAAAATATTGCCATCATCACCTTACAGCAAAGAAGCCATTTATCATCCAAATTAACAGATGCCTTGTAGAATTATTTTCACTATTTTTTTAAAGAAGGTATAAAAAAGCCCGCAACAAAATGCTGCGGGCTTAAAAATTTTACTATTATATTATTTTATTGCTGCTTCGTACCGTTCTGTTGCTTTGGGCCAATTCACTACGTTCCAAAAAGCAGCCAAATAATCAGGGCGCTTGTTTTGGTATTTTAAGTAATAAGCATGTTCCCAAACATCAACGCCTAAAACTGGTTTGCCTTTTACTTCAGCAACATCCATTAAAGGGTTGTCCTGGTTTGGTGTAGATGAAATTTCAAGCTTGCCATCTTTAATAATCAGCCATGCCCAGCCGCTACCAAAACGCCCTACGCCTGCTGCTGAAAATTTTTCTTTAAATGCATCAAACGTGCCAAAGGCCGCATTGATAGCATCTGCCAATGCACCTGTTGGTGTGCCGCCGGCATTTGGTGCTAATGTTTCCCAAAAGAAACTATGGTTCCAATGGCCGCCACCATTATTGCGTATAGCAGGTGGCAAAGTGCCTGCTATTGCTACTATTTCTTCAATTGTTTTTCCTTCATTAGGTGTGCCAGCAACAGCTTTGTTTAAGTTGTCAACATAAGCCTGGTGATGTTTGCCATGGTGTATCTGCATGGTCAAAGTGTCGATATAAGGCTCTAATGCATCAAATGCATAAGGTAGAGCCGGTAGTGTAAATGCCATAGTAATTGATTTATTGTTTTTAAAAATTATCTGGTTATTTATTATACAAATTTAATGGGCTTATGTTGAGTTTGCAAATACAATTGTTAAACAATTTTAGGAAACCGTTGTGAAAGATTGACATGATAATTGTTACATTAATTTTTACTCAAATAAAAAAATGCTTAAAACCAGCTTGCTGATTGTTACCTATTTTATTGCAATACATTGTTTTAGCCAGGCTGTTTCAAATACGGATGTTAGCTTTTCGGGAAAAGATAGCCTTTTAGTGGCTACAAAAGATACAGTGGCGGCTATTGGAAAACCATCTTTAAAGATTTATCCAAACCCTGCGAAAAATAAAATTTCTTTACAGGTAACGGGCTTTGAAACTGGCATGGTCAAAGTAAGGATAATGGATGATAAAGGAAAAGTTGTAAGGGAAGATGACCGGCTGCTAAACAATGGCATTGATGAGATAAATATGTTTTTGCAATTGCAAGCCGGCATCTATTCTATAAGCGTGAGCGAGAAAAACAAAGTGGTTAGAAAAAAATTAATAGTACTGTAATTATCGCCTTGCCTTAAAAAAATCCGTCATCAGTAAAGCGCATTCATCTTGCATAACACCGCCGGTAATAGTGGTTTTTGGGTGAAAAGGAGATGTGCTTCCAGCCACTCTTTTATACCCATTCTTTTCATCTTCTGCGCCATAAACAATACTGCTTATCTTGCTCCAGTACAAAGCGCCGCTGCACATAAGGCAGGGCTGTACGGTTACATATAAAGTTGCTTGGGGCAGGTACTTGCTGCCTAAAAAATTAAAGGCTGCTGTTAAAGCAATTATTTCTGCATGGGCGGTGCTATCAATTAATTTTTCTACCTGGTTATACCCTTTGGCAATAATGCGCCCGTTCATAACAATAATGGCCCCTACGGGTACTTCGCCTTCATCAAAAGCCCGCTTTGCTTCTTTAAGCGCTTGCTCCATATAGTGTTCATCCGTCATAAAAATGATTTTATTACCTTGCTGCAAAATTATCGGTAATGAAGAATAAACGCAATTATAAATAGGGCCTTATCATTCAATTATACATACAAAGCACTTCAGAAATTTAAAACTATCAATAATAATAACAACAATGACGATAAAACAACGCCTCCTTAAATCAGCCTATCCTCTACTAATGTGGGTTAGCGGCTTAAAAAATACATCATCAAAAATTAAGGTGAATGTACATAATATACATCCGCCGATGCCTATTTATACTATAAAAGCTACGCTGATAAACGATAGCCAGTTTTCTTTGGCAAGCCTGAAAGGTAAAAAGATATTGCTCGTCAACACTGCATCCGATTGTGGCTATACCAACCAATACGACGACTTAGAAAAATTATACAAAAAATTTGAAGGCAAGCTAGTGGTGCTGGGCTTTCCGGCAAATGATTTTAAGGAACAAGAGAACGGTACAAATGAAGATATTGCCAGCTTTTGCAAAGTTAATTTTGGGGTAACTTTTCCGTTGATGAAAAAAAGTAGTGTAGTAAAAAATGCGGCGCAAAATGAGGTGTTTAAATGGCTAAGCGATGCCAGTAAAAATGGCTGGAACAACCAGGCGCCTGTCTGGAATTTTTCAAAATACCTGGTGGATGAAAATGGCCTCCTTACTCATTATTTCGATCCATCCGTACCCCCATTAAGTGAAAACGTATTAAAAGCTGTTGAATAATAAAATGCTATTTTTTATCTTACTAAAAGAAAAAAGATGTTTACAAAAGCTGACATTGAAAAATATTTTATCGCAGAAAAAACCGAAAGCTTTACCATGATTATTATTGGTGTAGTGGCTATAATTTTGGCAGTAATATTCTTCTTTTACTTAAAAACAAACTGGTACAAAGGCTTTGCAATACCATTTATTATTATAGGCTTGCTGCACCTAACTGCTGGCTATACCATGTACAAAAGTTGTGATGAAAGGCGCAAACAAAATGTATACGCTTACGATATGAACCCAGATCAACTAAAAAATAGTGAACTGCCAAGGATGGAAAAGGTGCGCAATAATTTAAAAACTTTTAAAGCTCTTGAAGTAGTATTATTATTACTGGGCATTGGCTTATTTTTTTATTTTCGGCATAATATTGATAATACTTTTTGGGCAGGCTTAGGCGTAGCGCTTGCTATTGAAGCGGCAATAACTTTTGGCTTCCATTTTATAGGCGATAAAAATGCTACTAAATATGCTAACGGGCTGCAAAGCCTTATTGATAAATCCGTTAATAAAAATTAATAGTTATTATGAAAGCTGAAACTAACCTGCAACAACTGCTGCAAAAAATGAATCCTGTATTAAACAACGGCGAATATGTTTTCTGCCTGCTTACAACGCTTGCCAATATAGACCTGCAAGATGTGCTTTTCTTTTTTAGGGAAGATGAAGGAACTACTATATTAGTATCCAAAGCTTATGCGGATAAAAATCAATTTTCTTACGATTATGTTGCGGCGTGGATAACGTTAAACGTATATTCATCGCTACATGCAGTAGGCTTAACGGCTGCTTTTTCAAACGCTTTGGCCAAAAGCAATATTAGCTGCAATGTAGTGGCAGCCTACAATCATGACCATATTTTTGTGGCGCTAAATGATGGGCTTAAGGCAATGGAAATATTAAAGGGGCTTGCTGCCGCGGCAAATAATTAAGCAGCTAATTATCCTACACCGGGCACTTCTCATGATAATTAATCAACTCAATCGGCGTTTTTTCAAATTGATACCCAGCATACTTTATAACTATTTCATCCAGCACCGCATCAATTTCTTCCACCGTTTTTAAGGTAACTAATTGATAACGGTATTCTTTTATGCCCGGCAAGCCTTTTAAATAATTAGCATAATGGCGGCGCATTTCAAAAATACCCACCACAGGCCCTTTCCATTCAAATGATTTGTGCAAATGTTTTTTGCACACTGCAATCCTATCTTCAATAGTAGGCGATGGCGGATGCTCGCCCGTTTTCAGAAAATGTTTTATCTCCTCAAATATCCACGGGTAACCAATCGCGGCACGGCCAATCATAATGCCATCTACGCCATATTTATTTTTATATTCCAAGGCTTTCTGCGGGCTATCAATATCTCCATTGCCAAAAATCGGTATCTGTATGCGGGGGTTATTTTTTACTTTGCCAATCAATTCCCAATCTGCCTGACCCTTGTACATTTGCGAGCGGGTACGCCCGTGGATGGCCAGGGCCTTAATACCCACATCCTGCAACCGTTCAGCAACTTCTTCAATATTGCGGGTATCATCATCCCAGCCCAGCCTGGTTTTTACGGTAACCGGCAACGAGGTAGACCTTACAACCGCAGCAGTTAAACGTACCATCAAATCAATGTCTTTCAACACGCCGGCACCAGCGCCTTTCATAGCAACTTTTTTAACCGGGCAGCCAAAATTAATATCCAATAAATCAGGGTTGGTAACATCTACAATTTTAGCGGCCAGGGCAAGGCTTTCTTCATCGCCACCAAAAATTTGTATGCCCACTGGTTTTTCATAATCAAAAATATCCAGCTTCTGGCGGCTCTTTATCGCATCTCTTATCAGCCCTTCGCTCGAAATAAATTCAGTGTACATAAGGTCTGCACCCTTGTCTTTGCAAACAGCCCTGAACGGCGGGTCGCTTACATCCTCCATAGGAGCTAATAATAAAGGAAAATCAGGAAGTTGTATGTTACCGATGGAAGGCATAATTTATATTTGTGCTTATTTAGGTGATTCTTGTTGCTAATAAGGCTTTTAACAAGCACCTGTAAACTAAAATGAATGTAAATTTACGCACTTATATGCAATCACTATGGCGCATTTTGCAACTAAACGTTTTAATTACTGGAGCCAGTTAGCGGTTTTAACAGCTTTTTGTGGCGTCGGGCTTATTGTTGGCGGTATTTTAAGCTTGGTGCCGCTACTAGGCATCTTGCATTTAAAAGACCTGACCGGAGGTTCCTCCACCAAAGTAATGGCTAATTTAATGGTGCCTGCAAATGCTACTGCAGTACGATGGATGCAATTTATAAGCACCTTGTTCCTCTTTTTTTTACCCTCATTTTTTTATGCGCTTGCCTGCCATCAAAAGCCATCCTTGCATTTGGGTTTTAAGCACAAAGTTAATTTACCGCAAATAATAATTATTGTTTTGCTAATGCTTGCCTGCATGCCATTGATAGATAGTTTACAACAAATCACGCTTAAGTTCCCCTGGTCAAAAACCACCTTGCTTAGGTTTGATTTAGCAGAGCAGGAATACAATAAAGAAATCAGCGTTATTGCCCGGATGGATAATTTTTCCGATTACATCATCGCTATGGTTATGGTGGCATTTTTACCCGCTCTGTTTGAAGAAACGTTATTCAGGGGAGGCTTACAAAACTTATTATCCCGCTGGTTTAAAAAACCAATCATCGCAATTATAGTTACCTCTATCATTTTTAGCGCCATACACGGCTCGTACCTTGGCTTTTTAAGCAGGGTAGCCTTAAGCGCAATTTTAGGCTGGTTGTATTACCGCACAGGTAATTTATGGCTAAGCGCCATCGCTCACTTTTTTAACAATGGCTTTGGCATTACTGCTTTGTATCTTTCAACAAAGCCAGGCGAAAAGCTTGATGCTGCAAAATTCGACAGCCACCTGCCTTTATGGATGGGGCTAGTAAGTATTGCAGCTGTTTACGGTTTATTTATTTTGTTTGATAAAGCCAGCGAAGACAGCATCGACCGGCCAGGGCAAGAAGTTTTGATACAAGATTACATAGATACCAGAAACCCTTTTTTAACTGATATCGAAAATATCGGGCACACAGATCAACCACCTATTTAATGGCCATCAATATTGAAACACTTCGTACACGAGCATTGACTGCGGTAGTTTTTGTAGCTGTAATGCTAACCGGCTTACTATGGAACAGCTATAGCTTTATCCTACTATTTGCCATCGTACATTTTGGCTGCTGGTACGAATTTGTAAAGCTGATGAAGAAAATTTACGGCGCTCAATATTTAAAATATTGCCTGCTTGGGCTCATTTACATAACCATGCCCATCTGCATGCTGATAGATATGCGGCTGCAAGGCCGTTCCTCTTATTACGACCTAGGTTACATCTTGCCCTGCACCATCATTTTTTCCATCTGGATAAACGATACCATGGCCTACATCGTTGGTTCTTTCATCGGCAAAACACCGTTCTCAAAAATTTCCCCCAAAAAAACATGGGAAGGAACCATTGGCGGCGCCATTTTATGCGTGGCAGTAATTGGGCTTGCAGGATATTTTTACCTCAATAATTATTGTACGCCAGCAATTATCGCAGCCATCTGCGCCGTTTTTGGTACCGCCGGCGACTTGTTGGAAAGCAAAATAAAACGTATGGCCAATGTAAAAGATAGCGGCACCATAATGCCCGGCCATGGCGGTTTTCTGGATAGGTTCGACTCCTTGCTGGTAGCAGTGCCCTTTGTATGGCTATTTGTAAAACTAGTTTCCTAAATTATTATGGCGTGCCCCAAGCCGATGCGGCAAGGGGACGGGCTATACACGGCAATCTTTTTTTGCGGGCGGCCCGACAAAAAAAGATTGCCGTTACTATCCCTCATGCTTCAAAACGAAGGCTATACGCTTTTAATAAAAGCAAACTAGGCGAAGGTTTGAGCGCCTTTCAATTTGCCGTAACCAGTCAGGCGAGGGCGTCAGGCTGGTTACTACGGACGGCACTAATAGCATTTCCCCAAAATTAGTATATCTACCAAAACTCATCTTCGTTACCCTCCTTGCGCCTTTCGTTTAAGAAAAAATCTGCCAATTTTACTTGTATTAAACTTACCTGCCTCGCCCCTCTCCATCTTTGCGTGAAAAAGCCTTGCACTTTGCACTAAATAAAACTTAACCTCCCATGCTTCTCTGCGTGAAACAAAACACCGTACATTTGCGGTTCAATTTTTATGCATGACCATTCACAGAGAAGGATTTAAATCTATCGCTATTGGGGCCCTAATTTTCGGCGCCATCAACTTAATTTATTTTTATTTTTTTAGCTCGGCACTGCCATGGCTTGGCTGGGTACTTTTTTTTGCCACGCTTTTTTTATTGCTTTTTTTAATTTCTTTTTTCCGCATACCCAACCGCAGCTTAACCATCCACGATAACTCTATAGTAG
>JAYVUJ010000072.1:0-3603 GCA_043788035.1 Ferruginibacter sp.
TTGTGCCTGCGTACTTATTGACAAAGTGAAAAGGGCAATTACTATTGCTAAAAATCTCATGCTTTTTTAATTTCTGCAAAGCGACACTTTATTGTTGACCGTTGGTTAATGAAGCTATTGTAGAACTGTTACCTTAATGTTACGCAGTTACATTAAATCCTTATATAACATTGATAGTTAATGAGTTAAAGCAGTTTATCAATACTAAATTTTTGTTTCCCCGTTAACAATAAATGCATTAATTCATTAAATTAAAAAATAGCAACTTTTGGCATAACATTTTTCAGCATAGGGTACTGTTATAAAACATTAGCCAATCAATAAATTTATTGCCCTAACTGCAAAGCTTTGTGCCGCATTCTTGTGTCACTCCCTTGTACAAAAAAAGCTATGAGCGGCTTATACCACTACGTATGGGCCTATGCAGATGCCGCCCTTTTCTGCAAAGGAGCCATGATTGCTTTTACAGATAATAAGCCTTCTTTAAAATAATACTGCCCTTAACCAATTAAAATTAGCTGAGGGCAGCGTTTATAAACTAGTATAAAAAAAATTATAAATCAGATGTAACCATCTTTTTCTGGCTCCAAAAATAAAATAACACCAGGTATAATAATGTGAGCGAGAGCACCACCCAGGTATAATCTGACGGCAAAAACTTTTTAGCCATATTTGTAAGGTTTGAAAATGGCGAGTATATCAAACCATCAGCAGCATTCATAGGCAGGTAATTGCCCAAATTGCCAAAATCGATATTACTATCTTTTTTAAGTTTAACAGACCATCCAAGCAGCATTAACGATATGCCATTTTCCACAACTGAATAAATAAAATATACCGCAATAGCAAACCCTGTACGGCGTATCAGCACCCCAAGCAAAATAGCTATAAAATTATAGGTAAGTGATTTTAAAAAAAAGTACGCAATGTTTTCTATCCCATCTAACGAAAAAGAGCCGTTGCCAGCTGTGGCGCCAAATAGAAGGGCTGCAAAAATAACGAGCAAGGTGCAAGCCGCGGCTGTTATAACGCCCAGCAATAATTTTACTTGTGTAAATTGAATACGGCTAATACCATCAATAATATTTTGGCGGTGGGTTCGGTAGGTAAATTCGTTGGTAACTAAAATAAGCAGCAGCATACCTGGCAATAGCAACAAATAACCACTAACATAACTTACTGTTTGCCAAACTTTAGAAAAATCAAACGGCGACCCGCCAGAAATAAGCCCGGTTGGGTCGGAAGGGTCGATAACATTTTTCTTAAAATAATAAACCAGGTAATTGGCTGCAAATACGCCCAGGGCAAAAAAAGCGCTAATAACAATAAAAGCATTGTAGCCCTTAATCTTCAGCCATTCTATCTTTAATAATTTTATCATAACGGGTAGTTGGTTAGTTAGTTAGTTCAAAAAATTTAGCTTCCAGGCTTTTCTTTTTCAATTGTAAATGGGTAAGCACAATACCATTGTTAAAACAAAATTTATTAATGGCTTCTACATCGGTTTTACCCACCGGATAAAAAAGCTGCAGCATCTTATCTTGCTCTTTAAGGCTGTTATATCCGTTCATAGCATTGATTACTGTTTTAAGATGAGGCATGTCGGCAGCGCCAATTTCCACAATATCTTCAGTCGCTAAAATCTCATTTACATCCCCATTGGCAACCAGTAACCCTTTTTTTAAAATGGCTACGTGGGTACATACTTTTTCCACTTCATCCAATAAATGGCTGGCCATAATAATTGTTTTGCCTTGCTGGTGCAGTTGTTTTATTAGTTGCCTAATCTCTGCGATTCCTACCGGATCAAGCCCGTTGGTAGGTTCATCTAAAATCAGCACTTCCGGGTCGCCCAGCAAGCAGCTGGCAATAGCAAGGCGTTGTTTCATGCCCAACGAATAAGTACTAAACTTAGAATCCTTCCTTTGTGTAAGGTTAACCAATTCCAACACTCGGGGTATATCATCTGCACCTCTTTCTTTAAGTGCGGCGGCAATCTCCAAATTTTTTTGAGCAGATAAATAATGATAGAAATTCGGCGTTTCTAAAAATGTACCAATCTTACGGCGCATGTTTTCATCAGGCGCTTGATCGAACAAGGTATAACTGCCGCCGTTGGGTTTTAAAATATCCATGATGATGCCCAGCATGGTTGTTTTGCCGCTGCCGTTAGGGCCCAATATCCCAAAAACCGACCCCTTTGGCACATCAAAGGTTACGCCTTTAAGGGCTTGCACACGGCCGTAGTTTTTACTAAGGTTATCTATAGAAAGAATGTCCATAAGGGTATTTACTATTGATGCTTGAAGGTAAGGCATTTTAAAACTGACCGCCACATAAATTGGGATAAGTGGCAGCTAAGGCTGGTGCTGCGTATGCCATACGTTGGTAAATTTTCCGATAGTGGCAAAGCCGCTGCGGTCGTACGCAAGCCTTGGCAGGTTAAGGTTGTCTATATCCTGCTGCAAAACTTTTCTGGTGAAAGGGTTTATAGTACCACCTGGCGCATTGGGAGCCGCAACGGGACTATACTGAAATTCAGGGTCTACAATTGACCCTCTCGGATACATAATACCCGGCGTACCCTGTCCACGAATGTCCATTTGCATGGGATGGTCCAAGCCTATAGTGTGCCCGTATTCGTGGGCTGCCGTGGTAGAGTTATTTAGCAAATTATCTAGCTTAAAATACCCGGTATTGCTGGGCACATCATCTACAAAAGAAATATTATCCGAAGCGAATTCTTCTATCCTGAAATAATTGTTGCGTGGGTTGTTGTTGTTAAAAACCATTTTAGCGGTTAATGCTTTTGCATAAATACCTTCAATATTAAACAGCACATCAAACGCTGTATTTTTTATACGCGTTTTACCTTTTGCGGCGTTCCAATGATCGGCAATATCATTGGCTATGCCTATGCTCAACGCATCGCTGGCAGCTTCGCCGTAAAAAAATAATACGGAATGTATAATGAGCTTATCGCCGTTATATTGTAATTCAGCTTCTCCCATGATGTGAAATTACTACATTTAAAAAGCCAATGGCACTGATAATTGTTCACTTTAGTTTTAGATTATTTACTTTGCCTATTCCTTCAAATACCAGTTAGACGAGGGCGACAGGCAGGTATTTGAAGGGACTATAGTTTGCTCAATTGGCAAACGTCCAGGATTTAATTCCTCAAAGGCTTTCCACTCTTCAGCACGCTCTGTATTCTTTCCAATGTTTTTTTCTCTCCGGTAAGGCTTAAAAATGCTTCTCTTTCAAGGTTTAATAAATATTGTTCGCTTACCAGGGTTGGCTCGCTTAGGTCGCCACCGCACATTACGTAGCCTAGTTTTTTAGCAACAGTAACATCGTGAGGCGTTGCGTAATTTGCTTTGTACATCCCGTTGATACCCGCCAGCATTGTGCCTAATGCAGAACGGCCTAATACTTTAATATCTGTCCGCTGCACCGGCATTACATACCCATCATCGTACAATTCAATTACGGCTTTTTTGCCTTCGGCGATCCTTCTTCCCAAATTAAGGCTTATTACATCTTTGCCCTTTCTATAAATGCCCATATCAAATGCTTCGGCTGCGGAGGTAGCAACTTTTG
>JAYVUJ010000073.1:0-4541 GCA_043788035.1 Ferruginibacter sp.
TAATAACCCTGCACCAACCCGGAAGCATAATCTGTAAAGCCCTCGTCCATCCAGGCGTACATGCTTTCATTGGTGCCCAGCATCATTTGGTACCAGCTATGCATCCACTCATGAAAAACACCTCCCAGGCCTGGATTATTTAGTAAGGTGGCCATTGGGTATTCCATGCCGCCATCGCCGCCATGTATAAACGAATATTGCGGGTATGGGTATTTGCCAAACTTGCTTTCAATAAAGGGCAGCACCGCTACGGCTGCATCGCCTACGGTATTCCACGCAGTATCATTTTTAGGGTCGTTTTCTTTATTTTTATAAATAATATGCAGTAATAAGCCGCTGGGCATTTTGCGTACCAAATGCTTGTAATCAGGGTCTGCCGCCCAAACAAAATCGTGCACATTAGTGGCGGTAAAATGCCAGCTTCGTTGTGGCTTCGCAGATGGTTTTAATTCGGTGCCAGGCATATCATACCCCCAGCCAATTTCTGCCGCATTCAGCAGCATGCCTGTGCCACCTAACTTATATGCCTTATCAATATTGATAGTCACATCAAAATCGCCCCACACGCCGTAAAACTCGCGGGCAACGTATGGTGTTGGATGCCAGCCTTCATAATCGTACTCACATAATTTAGGGTACCACTGGCTCATGCTGTACCGTACGCCTGTACCAGGATTATCTCTTCCGCTGCGGCGTATTTGTAATGGCACCTGCGCTTCAAATTCCATGTCTATTATAACAGTGGATATTGGGGCGATGGCTTTGGTAAGGTCAACCTCTAAAATAGTTTCATGGTATTTAAATGGTTGGGTTATCCCATTTATTTTTAAAGAGATGATTTTCTGGTAACCGATTTCGTTATCAGCTAATTTGCTTATCCTATCTTTTACCCGAGCATCCCAATCTTGCTGCTGCCTTGCGCCAAGCAAAGTTTTGCCTAATTCGCGGCTACGCACATCCATGCTGCTGTTTGGCTGAAAAGCATTAAAATATAAGTGGTAAAAAAGCTTAGTTAAAACATCGGGCGAATTATTGGTATAGGCTAACTTTTGCTTACCGGTAAACCTGTTTGTAGTAACATCCAGGTTGATATCCATGGTATATTTTACCCTTTGCTGCCAGCGGTCTGACTGGGCAATGGTAGTTAGAGAAGCCATTAATAAAAAAAAGAAGATAAAAATTTTGTTCATCGTAATTGAGGTTTTTGCAAATTTCGCTAAAAGCAAAGATTTAGGATGCTGAATAATGTTAAAAGAAAAATATTTTAATCTGGCAAACCCTGCACCACTATCACTATTTCGCCTTTTACTGGCTTTGCATTAAAGTGATCGTGTACTTCCTGCAAGGTGCCTCTTTTATTTTCCTCAAACTTTTTGGTTAGCTCACGGCTTACGCAGCATTGGCGGCCGGCGCCAAAGTATTCAATATAATCGTTTAAAGTTTTTACCAGCCGCATGGGGCTTTCGTAAAAAACCATCGTCCTGGGCTCCAGCGCCATCTTTTTCAAAAATGTTTGCCGCCCTTTTTTTAATGGCATAAAACCTTCAAAACAAAAGCTGCTGATGGGTAGCCCGCTATTTACAAGTGCTGGCACAAAAGCTGTGGCGCCTGGCAAACATTCCACCCTAACATGTTGCTTTACACATTCCCTAACCAATAAAAAGGCTGGGTCGCTTATGCCGGGCGTGCCTGCATCTGTAAGCAATGCCATTGTTTTGCCGCCTTGTAATTGCGTGGTTAAGTGATGGATTATTTTATGCTCGTTGTGCTGATGATACGGGGTTATAGGTTTTTGTATCTGGTAGTGCTGCAGCAATACGGCCGATGTACGGGTATCTTCTGCTAAAATTAAATCAACAGATTTTAATATTTCAATGGCCCGGAAAGTCATATCTGCCAGATTGCCTATCGGCGTTGGTACAATATATAGCATAATTAAAATTTGAAATTGCTACAATAAAGTTTACAAAATGTAGAGTGATTGAAGTGGTTATATTTTTATCTAAATCGTTACCTGCTTATTTAACTATTTCAATTAATAGCCACTGCGTGAGGGATAGTAGCGAAAATCCTTTTTTTGAAGCCCGATAAAAAAAGATTGCAGCGTATAGCCCGACCCCATCTGCCGTCTCGGCGGATGGGGACACGCCCAAATAAACAATATTAATTTAAGAGAAGTTTAGTTAATAGTCACTTCAAACATTTCCATTACTTGATTAGCCAATAATTTTTTAGCAGCATCTTCAGCAATTTGCTTTGCAGCATCTGCGGTATCTGCCTCAATTTGAAGCGTAATATTTTTACCGATGCGAACATCCTGAATACTATTTAAACCAAGGTTTGCCAAGCCGCCCATTACCGCTTTTCCCTGTGGATCTAACAATTCTTTTAGTGGCATTACTTTAACCTGTGCAGTGAAGATCATGTTGTAGTTTTATTTTTAAGCGCCAAAGATAAAATAATGTAAGCAATGAAAGTAACCGGTACTGCCAGCCACTTCAATAAAATAGCGGCTAGCAGCGCAATTACTACCAATATTATTTTAGGCATGTTATTTTTAAGGCTGTAATCTTTAAATTTCATTGCCATAATGGGTAGTTTGCTTACCATTAACCAACTTAATGAAATGATGACCGTATATAAGAACCACTTGTTTAAGATAAGGTTGTAAATAAAATCGGAACTACCATACCAGTAAATTAAAGGCAGCGATGCCACTACCAATCCCGCTGCTGGTATGGGTACGCCTTTAAAGCCAAATGTTTGGCTGGTATCTAAATTATAGCGTGCCAGGCGATAAGCGCCAGCGCAGGTATAAATAAATGCAGGCACTAAAAACATAGCTGAAGCTTCAATGCCATCGGAATCTTTAATAAAGCCCATCCTTAAAAACTGGTACAATATAATACCTGGGGCTACGCCAAAACTTACTACATCTGCCAACGAATCTAATTGTTTGCCCATTTCGGTGGGTATATCCATTATCCTGGCCACAAAGCCATCTAAAAAATCTACCACGGCGGCTATTGCTATAAATACAGATGCAAGGCAAATATTTTCTTTAAGCTTTATAAATTGCTCGCCTTCTTTTGAGTACACGATATCTATGCCATTTTGCAATGCAAAAACAATGGCTATGCATCCAAACAATAAATTGAGCAGCGTAAATAAATTGGGGATCTGTTTTTTCATTATTGGTTACCGATTTTTCATTAAGGATTCTATCTCATCCACCGTTATTGGAATATTTTTCATTAGGTCTTTATTGCCATTTTTTGTTATCCAGAAATTGTTCTCGATCCTTATGCCCATTTTTTCTTCTTCGATGTAGATGCCTGGCTCAATAGTGAATACCATGCCTGCTTTTATGGGTTCCGTCTTAGTGCCAAGGTCATGCACATCAATGCCTAAATGATGGGATATGCCATGGTATAAATATTTTTTATAGGCCTTGTTATCAGGGTTTTCATTTTTTACATCTTCTTTTTTAAGCAAGCCAATTTTTTGAAAGATACTGGTTGCTTCATCGCCTACTTTTTCTGTATAATCCAGTAAGCTTATGCCTGGCTTTAAAATACCCGCAGCATAATAATGCAGGTGCAGGCAGGCGTTGTACACTTCCTTTTGGCGTTTGGTAAACTTGCCGTTTACGGGTACAGTACGGGTAAGGTCGGCATTGTAATTTCCGTATGCAGCGCCGAAATCCATCAGTATCAACTCCCCATCTTTACACTCCTGGTTATTCTCTACATAATGCAAGGTACGTGCCCTATCGCCGCTGGCTAATATTGACCCGTAAGCCTCTCCGGTAGCCCTTTGCGATAAAAAAGAGTGTACCAGCTCTGCTTCAATTTCATACTCCATTACACCGGGCTTAATAAAGTTAAGCAAACGCCTGAAGGTTGTTTCTGTAATATCCACCGCCTTCTGTATTACTTCGGCTTCCAGTGCCGTTTTAATACCCCTTAAGTCTTTTAAAATAACTGCGCTGCGCTTGTATTGGTGCAGTGGATAACGCTCTTTCATCATTAACGCAAAACGATAATCCCTTACCGGCACCAGGTTATTTTTGCGGTCGTTTTCGTTGGTATTAAGGTAGATGGTATTTGACAAATGTATCCATGGCTGCAAAAAGCCATCCAGCACATCCAGCCAAACTATTGTTTTAATGCCTGAAATAGTAGTTGCTTCATTGGCCCTTAATCGATGCCCATCCCACTTTTCTTTTAGTTCGTTGGGCCTTGTCAATATCAAAACTTCCCTGTACTTTGGGTCTGGGCTATCTGGAAATAACACCAGCATCGTGTCTTCCTGTTCTATGCCTGTAAGCCATACCAGATCTGCATTTTGCTTAAACTTATGTATAGCATCCCCATTGACCGGCAGCTCATCATTACTGTTAAAAATTGCAATAGCTGCCTTATCCATTTTCTGTACAAAACGTTTGCGGTTTTGAATAAATAGCTCAGCTTTGAGGGGAAGGTATTTCATGTATAATTATTTAGAGATTGCAATATACTTTTTAAATACTGCAAAAAAAA
>JAYVUJ010000074.1:0-13053 GCA_043788035.1 Ferruginibacter sp.
GGCCACCAAGCCCTTTTGTACCACCTATATCGGTTAGGCAATTCATTATACCTATTGAACCACCTAATTCAAACATTACTGGCGTATTATAAGTGGAGTTGTTGTAAAAATAGTATTGTGAAAATGCGCTTTTAAAAGGCATCATAAACAATACCAAAGCCGTAAGGAGCTGTGTAGTTTTTTTCATGAATATTAGTCACTTGGTTTTAAATGGATGACCTATACAATAAAAACCTATAGGCCTACTACAACAAACGAGAAATATTTATTAATATTTTAATTTTATCTTATTATTGTTAAAATACTTGCATACAAGCTTAATACCGCATTCATTACACTTAGGTTTTCTTGCTATGCATACATATCTGCCATGTAAAATTAACCAATGATGGGCCCTAAAAATATATTCTTTGGGGAAATTTGCAATCAATTGTTTTTCTGTAGCTAATGGTGTTGTGGCATTAATTGTTAAGCCAATGCGCGCACTTACCCTAAAAACGTGTGTATCAACTGCCATGTTTGGCTGCTCATCAACTACGGAAGTAATAACGTTAGCTGTCTTTCTACCAACACCCGGCAATAGCATTAGTTCATCTACCGTCATAGGCACTTGCCCGCTAAATTTTTCCACAAGCATGTTGGCCATGCCAATTAAATGTTTTGTTTTGTTATTGGGGTAAGAGATGCTTTTTATTAATGGAAACATATCATCAAAGCTGGCTTTAGCCATTCGCTCAGCAGTGGGATAATAATTAAAAATTGCAGGAGTAGTAATATTTACCCTTTTATCTGTACACTGGGCAGAAAGTATTACAGCTACTAATAACTGAAATGGATTGTCATAAATTAACTCTGTTTCTGCATCGGGTGCATGTTCAGTAAAGTAGTCAATTACAAATTGGTAGCGTTGAGTCTTGGTCATAAAAAAGTCCCGTAATTTACGGGACAAAATTATGTTAAAAATCAGTAAAGATTAAATATGGTGCGATAGGTGATTAACCGATTTTTCGGCATATTCCAAAATCTTATCAATTGCTTCCTGCCGGGGAGAAAACATTTTCTTCCCAAGGCTTTGTTGTGCAGATAAAATTTCGTCATACTTATCACGAAGGCTCCAGTCTGTTTCAAGTGCTACCTTAATAGCGGCTGTTTTTTGAATTGATGCCTCATTGTATACAAACTGTAAGAGGTCATCACTTGTAAAGCTGTGCATAGGCAAGTTTAATTGCTTGTTTAAAAAATAATATCAATATCCGTAAGTATAAACGGCTATTGGCTTTCATTATTGTACAGTGATATTGATTATTTAATATTGGCAGCCGAAGAAACAATAAACAAGTCTTCATTATCTTTCTTCATCAAATATTTTTCTCTTGCATATTTTTCAATGGTTTGGGCATTCGTTTTTAATTGCCCTAATTCTTGCCGGGTTTCTACTATTATTTTGGTAAGATGTTGTTCGCTTACCTGTAATTCCTGTAATTTTTGATGCTTATTATAGGCAATACCCCAATCTTTTGGGTCAAAGAAAAACATCCAAACAACAAAAAAACAGCCCGCAAGCAGGTACTTATTTTTTAAATAGGTTGGTATGTGTGCTAGAAATTTCATTTTTTATTTTCTGAATAAATGAACAATAAGCAAGCGCAACTGCCCTAGCCTATTGTTCACTCATAAATTTCTCGGCTATTTTCCAAATTTAATCTTTCCATTTGGATAAATTGCTGTATCTCCCAACATTTCTTCAATGCGGATAAGCTGGTTGTACTTGGCCATCCGGTCTGTCCTGCTGGCAGAACCTGTTTTAATTTGCCCGCAATTTAATGCTACAGCAAGGTCAGCAATAGTCGTATCTTCAGTTTCTCCACTACGATGGCTCATAATGGTATTGTAACCAGCCTGCTGTGCCATGCTTACAGCGTTGATGGTTTCAGTAATAGTACCTATCTGGTTTACCTTCACTAATAAAGCATTAGCAATTTTTTCGTTGATGCCTCTTTCTAAACGGGTAACGTTTGTTACAAAAAGATCATCGCCTACCAATTGGCATTGATGCCCAATTGATTCTGTAAGCATTTTCCAGCCTGCCCAATCGTCTTCTGCCATACCATCTTCTATCGATAAGATAGGATATTGGTTTGCCCAGCTCGTCCAATAAGCAACTAATTGTTCGCTGGTCATTTTTTTGCCATCGCTCTTATGAAAAATGTATTTCTTTTCTTCTGCGTTCCACAATTCGCTATTAGCCGCATCCATGGCAATCTTTATCTGTGTATCGGTATTATAGCCAGCTGCTTGTATAGCAGTTAGAACCGTTTCAATAGCTTCTTCATTGCTTTGTATGTTTGGTGCAAAACCACCTTCGTCACCAACATTTGTGCTAAAGCCTTTTTTCTTCAATACAACTTTTAATGCATGAAAAATATCTACGCCCCATTGTAAGCCTTCGCTAAAAGAAGTAGCGCCAACAGGCATTACCATAAATTCCTGAAAATCTATTTTGTTATCCGCATGCGCACCGCCGTTAAGGATGTTCATCATCGGTATAGGAAGTATTTTTGCATTGGTGCCACCTATGTACCGGTATAATGGAAGGTTTGCTTCCTGAGCAGCAGCTTTTGCAACGGCCATGCTTACAGCAAGTATGGCATTGGCGCCTAGCTTACCTTTATTTTCTGTACCATCCAACGCTATCAGCGATGCATCAATACCAGCCTGGTCGCTAATTTCCCAGCCCAATAAATTTTCTGCAATTGTAGTGTTTACATTATTTACTGCCTGCAAAACGCCTTTGCCACCATACAATTTTTTATCATTGTCCCT
Organism: Ferruginibacter sp.; assembly: GCA_043788035.1. Lineage (GTDB taxonomy): Bacteria > Bacteroidota > Bacteroidia > Chitinophagales > Chitinophagaceae > Ferruginibacter. The sequence continues at coordinate 2,824 of JAYVUJ010000074.1, forward strand.
AAGTTCAACAGCTTCGTGAATGCCTGTACTGGCGCCACTTGGCACAGCTGCCCTGCCTATTTTTTCGTTTTCTGTCAATACATCTACTTCAATAGTAGGGTTGCCACGGCTGTCTAATATTTGACGGGCGAAAATACTTGCAATGTAACTCATGATGTTTGTTGGTTTGTTGTTTATTAATTAGATTGGTGATGTTAAATTCCTGAATATATCTTCCAAACTATTGCTTTCACTCTGCAAAGAAACAATGTTAAGGTTATTATTCAAACTCAAACCTATTAACTGTTTGCGTACACCTTCGGCATCGGCAGTATGTATCTTAAAAATACCATCCTCAGCCTGTTCAATACGTGTAGTTTGCGTTAATTTTTGCAAGGTGCTTATTGCAACTGTTTCTTTAAATTTTATTAAGATGATAGGCTGGCTGGTATTGCCTTTCTGCAAATTGCTTAGCGTATCGTCTGCTACAATATTTCCTTTATTAATGATGATTACCCTATCGCAAATAGCCTGTACTTCCTGCAGGATGTGGGATGAAAAAAGTACCGTTTTATTTTTGCCCAGCAATTTTATTACTTCCCTTATCTCCACAATCTGGTTTGGGTCAAGCCCGGATGTTGGCTCATCCAATATCAATACTTCGGGGTCATGTATCAAAGCGGCTGCCAGCCCAACCCTTTGTTTATAGCCTTTGCTAAGTTGCCCTATTTTTTTGTTTGCTTCTAGCGTAAGCCCAACCATTTTTATAGTTTCTTCAATTTTATTTTTAGGAGAAGGCATTTCGTGCACGCCGGCAACAAATTCCAAATATTCTCTTACATACATATCAAAGTAAAGCGGGTTTGCTTCTGGCAGATAGCCAATTTTTTTTTTGGTAGATAAAGAACCGGACGCTACTTTTTCATTGCACACTTCTGCTGAGCCACTATCGCCAGCCAGGTAACCAGTAATAATCTTCATGGTGGTGCTTTTGCCTGCACCATTGGGGCCTAAAAAACCAACTATTTCACCTTTGCCAATACTAAACGAAATATTATTGACCGCTTTTTGAGCGCCATAATTTTTTGAAAGATTTGTAACTCTAATGGACATGTAGAAATTTATGTTGCAAAAATAAAAAACGCCAGGCATTAAAGCTTGACGTTTTGTTTATTATTTAGTTATTTTTTTCTTCGTTGCCGTTAGCTGATTGATCTGGATTTGGATTATTTTGATTACCCCTGTTTTGCGGTGGCCTGGCTTGCTGGTTACGCTGTTGAGGCGGGCGTTGCTGCCCTTCTCTTTTTTGGTGAGGTGCTTGCCTGTCACTGCCTTGCTGAGGGGTATGCCCTTCCTTGTTTTGTGGCGGCCGTTGCTGCCTGCTTTGTTGAGGCCGTTGCCCTTCGCGGTTTTGTTGCGGCATTTGTGCATCACGGGGTTCTTGCCCTTGCTTATTTTGTGGCGGGCGTTGATGTGGCCTGTTTTGCTGGTTGCCGCCACGTTGCTGCGGCTGGTTATTTGCCTGCCTGTTTTGTTGCGGCCTTTGCCCCTCGCGGTTTTGCTGTGGCGCTTGGTCCTCACCAGGCTCTTGGCCCTCTCTATTTTGAGGCGGGCGTTGTTGTGGCCTATTTTGTTGCGGGTTACCACTACGTTGCTGGGGCTGGTTATTAACTCCCGGGCGGTTTTGCTGTGGCCTTTGCCCTTGCTCGCCACGTTCCATATCCCTTCTTTTACGGCTGGTTTTTTCTAAGCTTTTTAGGCTTATTTGCCCAACTACATCTACATAAGTTGGTTCAATTTCTATAGTTTTTTTGCTAACAACTTCCACCGTCTCCAATTCATCTGGCCGTATGCCTTGTTTATTAAGCGCTTTAATTTTTTGTACTCTTTCAATAGTTAATGGGTATTGCTTGTTGCTATCTGGCATAGTGTACCACATTAAATTGCGAAAAATATCTTTTTTTACTAAAAAAGCACGGCTTTTAGCTACTTCTATCATATCACAATCATCCGGAAATTGTTGTAAGGCATCTAAATAGGTATCCAACTCGTAGTTTAAGCAACATTTTAAGCGACCGCATTGGCCGCTTAGTTTTGTTTGGTTAATGCTTAAATTTTGGTAACGGGCTGCGTTTGTGTTTACACTTTTAAAATCTGTTAGCCAGGTGCTGCAGCATAATTCTCGCCCGCAGCTGCCTATGCCGCCTACTTTGCCGGCTTCCTGGCGAGCGCCAATCTGCTTCATTTCCACTTTTACCTTAAACTCGCCTGCAAATATTTTTATCAATTCCCTAAAATCTACCCTATCATCTGCGATGTAAAAAAAAGTGGCTTTTCGTCCGTCTGCCTGTATTTCTACTTCGGCTACTTTCATTTCTAATTTCAACTGCCTGGCTATGGCACGGCTGCGGATCATTACGTCTTTTTCTCTTGCCTTGGTTTCTTTACATTTGCTAAGATCGCTTTCACTGGCACGGCGCAGTATCTTTTTTATGTCCGGGCTTTCTTCTTTTATATTATTTTTTTTCAATTGTAAACGCACCAATTCGCCGGTAAGGTTTACGCTGCCAACGTCAAAACCACTTACGCCTTCCAGGGCAACCATATCGCCCTTTTCAAAAAAATGGATGGTTGTATTTTTAAAATAATCTTTACGGCTGCCGTTATTAAAGCTTATCTCTACAATCCTGCAACCACTTTCAGGGTCGCTAAACGGTAAGTTTGCAAGCCAATCGTGTACATTCATACGGTTACAGCCGCCGCTGCTGCAGCTGCCATGGCTTTGGCAACCACCTGGCGCACCATCTTTACTTGTACCACAACTTCCACATCCCATATAATAAAGTAATTAAAAATGAATAATATTGGTGAGGTAAAGGCGGAGCAGAAGAACGGCTAATAGGCTTCATTGGCGTTGTAAAGCATCCTCTAAAAATTTACAACAATTGTATAGTAAACATGCCTTTATAACTTTCAAAAAAGATATTGGTGTAACAAAACACTAAGGCTTTTGTATAACTAAAAGTTGGTCACAAAAAATGAACAACTGCAAACAATGACAACTATAGCGGAGAAAGATTTTTAAATAAACAACAACCTGGCTCCAAACGCTCAACCACAACACATTTCCTCAACTTATCAAAATTAATGAATTGTTACTAATAATGTGGTACAACTTAATAGAGAGTGCATGAAACAGCATTTTGCCATTGGCATTACGTTCAATATAGTAATTAGCTTTATCCAGTTCATTAATAATGGCCTCTTGCTGTGGGATGCTGCATAATTTATTAAGCCGAAGTGCAAAATCCTGTTCGCTATTGGCAGTTCCGCTTGTATTTACCAGCGAAGGGATGCTCCTTAAACGGATAGCTTGCTCTAGTAAATGCGTAAAGTATTTTAAGAATTGCTTTTGGTTTTCCCTGCCGTGCTTGCTCATTTCTTCTACCCATTTTACCTGGGCGGCATGGTTTTTTTTTACAACCATGTTTAGCCATTCCCTTAAGGTTGCCTGCCAATCGTTTTCAGCATGTTGCAATAATTGCAATGCTTCTCTGTAATTACCTTCGCTTAAGGCAGCTAATTGCTGCGCTTTTTCTATTTTAACGCCATTCTTTAATTCTAAAGCAACTTCAACTTCGGTGTTAGTTAATAAAGGAATTTTTACCAATTGCGTCCTTGATAAAATTGTTGGCAATATCAGCCCTTCATTTTCTGCTACTAAAATAAATAAGGTATTGGGTGGCGGTTCTTCTATGAGCTTTAATAACTTGTTGCCGTTTTTGGTGAGGTATTCTGGCATCCAAATTATCATGACCTTGTATTCACTTTCAAAACTTTTTAGGCTTATTTTCCTGTTGATATCGTTGCATTCATCTGCAGTTATGTTTCCCTGCTTATTGTCAGCTTTAATGAATTGAAGCCAATCAAACACGTTTCCATAAGGATTCTGGGCGAAAAATTGCCGCCATTCCACAATCCAGTCGTTGCTGATGGGTATTGACAAAGGCTTTTTTATAATAACAGGAAAACAATAATGAATATCCGGGTGCATCATTTGCCTGGCTTTTACGCAAGCAGGGCAAATGCCGCAAGAATCTTTGAGGGACGCTTTTTCTTTTGCTGCAGCAGCAGGTTCTTCGCCAAATAAAGATGTGCCATTAGCGGGTGTTTGCTTGCCATTTACTTTTTCGCACACTATATATTGAGCGAATGCGTAGGCGAGCGATAAGGCACCGCTGCCTTCTTTGCCTAAAAATAGTAAGGCATGGCTAAGGCGGTTATGCTGCACCATTTGCACCAGATGTTCCTTTGTTTCTTTTTGGCCTATTATGTTTTCGAATTGCACATTGCAAATATAGTTTAACAGTTATTTTATGATAAAAAATTATTGAGGCGTTGTTAACTCTATTGCAGTACGCCCAATTAAAAAGCAGCTTCATTATTGAAGCTGCTTTTTAATTGGGCAATTGGCCGGTTATTTAATTAAGTAATATTATTGAGATTGAAGCACCAGGGATTGTAGCGAATAGCCCGCCCGGGTGCCCCAAAATTTATTTACAGCTTGCTTGTAAGCTCATCGCTCATTGGTGTAACCTTACTTTCGAACTTGGTAACCAGGTTGCCTTTTTCATCTACCAAAAATTTATTAAAGTTCCAGGAAATGGTGGCATCTAAAACACCGTTTTCGGTTTTGTTGCAAAGCCATTGGTATATAGGCGCAATATCATCGCCTTTTACAGAAATCTTTTCTGCCATAGGGAATGTTACGCCGTAATTCTTTTTACAAAATTCTTTTATTTCGCCATTGGTACCTGGTTCTTGGGAAGCAAAATTATTAGCAGGAAAACCAACGATGACTAATTTATCGTGGTATTTTTTGTATAATTCTTCAAGGCCTTCGTATTGCGGTGTATAGCCACAAGCAGAGGCGGTATTTACTATCAATATTTTTTTGCCTTTAAAACTAGCAAAATCAATTATTTTGCTATCCAGGCCGGTAACTTTAAAATCGTAGATAGACTTTATTGCTACGGGCGTTGTAACGGAAACTTCATTGTTCATGGCTGTGTTTTTAGTGTTTGCTGCGCACGATAAAAGCATAAGGCTGATGGCTATTAATTTGATCATAAAAAATAGTTTTTTTTTATAACGTGTAAAATTAAGATTTGTTCATCATTGTTGCTCGTAGCAGCCAATATCGGTATTGCCTACTTTACGGGTATTGCCATCAAGGTCTGTAGTAAAATTAGTAGTAACACCTGCATTAATAGTTGCAGATTGTTTATCGCTAATGTGAAAATCGTACAATCGCTTCGCTATATCAATATTAATAAATAAGGGGTCTGTATTTTTAATGCAATCTGTAATGCTACTGTTTAACGGATCATTTTTCGCCTTATAGAGGCAATTGCTGAATATAACACTAAAGGGATTAGCACCCTGTTTATCTACAGTAACCTGGTTATCCACCAGCCCATCATCGCCCCAAAAAATACAGTTGGTAAAAGTGGCGCCAAGCGATGCGATTAACAAATTGGTACCATCTGATACATAATTGGTTACTACCAATACAGGTTTCTTGTGGCTGCCATAAATGGTAGAATACGCAGCGACAGTGCAATTGGTAAAATTGAAATTACCCCCATAGGTAAGGCTGATGTTGGTGCCGCAATTGGTGATGAGGCTATTATCTGCAGCAACGCTGCTGTTTACGCAAAGCAGCCCGGCATCGTATGCATTATCAATTATACATTTGTGCAAAAGTAGTTTAGGGTTATTATTTACAGATGGTTTTTCTGCCACCACGGCCTGATAGGCATTTTTTACAACCGCATAAGCCAATATATTGTTTTTGCTGGTACCGGTAAAATAAATGCCTGGCCAGCTAGCAGGTAAATCTTTAGAGTTGTCATCCAGCCTATCACCGGTAAAAACTACAGGTGCTTGTTTATTGCCATTGATAACCAATGTGCCATCTACAATAAATGGCGCATCTGCATGTGAATAAATTTTACAGCCAGCGCCAATTGTTAGCGAAACGCCAGTGTTAATGTGAAGGCTTCCGGAGATTACAAACGGCAGCTTATTGCCCCAGGTGGTATTGCTTGTAATTATTTGGTTATTGAGAAAATTTGCATTTTGCCCGTAAGCCTGCAAATTAACGAAATGGCTATTGCCGTTATACAATATAAGGATGCTGTCTTTTACAACAAAAGGCTGGTTAATGGCATTGGGGTTTATTTTTACAGTAACAAATACATATATGCTGTCGTTGGCAGCTATTTCTATATTGGTAACTTCTGTAGCCCGCTGGCCATTAATATTTATTTTGAAAGAAGAAGAGTCTCCTTCTATTAATTTAACCTTGTTTAATAATAACTTTTGATTGTTGGGGTTACTAATTTTAAATGATTGGGTGATAGAGCCGGTGCTGGTAAATACGGTATCGAACTTAACGCTATCTACGCTGGTGGTTAGTGCTGCATTTTGGCTTGTAATAAACGAATCTTTTTTGCAAGCCGGCAATAAAAGGCAAAGCATACTAATTGCCAGGCATACGCCAGGCGCTTTGCAAAATTTAGCCACAATATGCTTCATGTAGTAAAATTAGTTATTTATTCAATGCTATTATATTGATGGCGGCTGTATTTACTTTTGTGCATGTGCCAATACGGCAATGCTTACTGTTACATTGCTTATGGAAAGCATAATTGCGCCACAAGCCTCTACCGTGGCACCCGTTGTTATTACATCATCTATCAATAATAAATTTTTGCCGCTTAATGCTTGTTTATCTTTTATTATAAAGCTGCCCGATACATTCTCCCATCTTTCTGTGCGGTCTTTTTTTGTTTGGGTATCGGTATGCTTTGCCCTAGCTACCTTATTATTTATTACAGGCACATTTAAAATATCAGATACCCCATTGCAGGTAATCGCTGCCTGGTTGTAGCCACGTTTGCGTTCTTTATCTAAAAAAAGGGATAACGGTATAAGCGCATCTATATTATTAAACCGGTTGCTGGCTAATAAACTAGTGCCTAATATTTGCCCAAGGTAAAAACCAATATCCCTATTATTTTTATATTTTAGCTGGTGGATGAGTTGCTGTATCAATGCTTCTTTTGAAAAATAGAATTCGCTGTGTGCAGCTGCTAAAGCGATGCGGCCCCAAAATATTTATTCTATCGGATTATTAGCATGCTGGGCAAAATTGGTTTGTGGTAGTACATCAAGGTATTTCAAGCATAGCAAATTATTGTGGTGTACAAGATCGCTGCCGCAGCCGGTACAAACATGCGGGTAAAAAATAGGGAGGGCATTTGATATGATATCTTTAAACAAAGCCATAACGGGTAACAGATAACGGCAAGCAATAAGGCAAGGCGGAGGTTGTTAAGAAATTATAATGTGGTAGGCTTACCTAACAGATCCTCTGAGCTTATTTGCAATTGTGCCGCAATAATGCGTATTTCCAATAAGCCAATCTTAATTTTATTGTTTTCAATTTTTCGCAAAATATTTGTGTTGATGTGTAGCATTTCGGCAAATACATCTTCTTTTATTTGCTGTTAGTTGCTCCATTTTTTAATATTTTCACCGATTTTGAAAATACTTTTTCTCTTTTTTTCAGTAGATAGGGACATAATCTTTATTTTATTTTCCCCAAGACTGTTTTTTATTTAAAAGGGTTGCACCTACAAAAAAGTTAAGTAGAAGTACTTATTTACTGGTAAAATACGAAAATTAGGTATAAGTTTGATGAAATTGATACTCGAAATGCACCTTAACGCAAATCCATCAATAATAATAATTATTGCCTAAAATAAATATTGGTAAAGCTCTTCTACTTTTGCCAGGGGTACTACTTCAATACCGGCATGCCCTGATGATGGATTGAACTTTGATTTAACTAAAGATTTTGCGTTGTACTTGCTGACGATTATTTTTTCGAAACCTAACTTTTCTGCTTCAGCAATGCGTTGCTCTATCCGGTTAACGGCCCTTATTTCTCCGCTTAGGCCAACCTCTCCGGCAAAGCAATAATGCTGGTTTATGGTCAGGTCTTCGTAACTGCTAAGCAAGGCGCAAACAATGGCAAGGTCTATAGAAGGGTCTTCTACTTTTATGCCGCCTGCAATATTTACAAACACATCCTTAACCCCAAAATGAAAGCCGCCACGTTTTTCCAGCACTGCTAATAATAATTGCAAACGCCGTAAATCGAAACCACTTACTGTACGTTGTGGTGTGCCATATACGCTTTGGGTAACCAATGCCTGGCCTTCAATAAGCAACGGTCGTATGCCTTCAATAGTTGCTGCAATGGCAATGCCGCTTAGCTGTTCTTCTTTTTGGGTAATGAGTATCTCCGAAGGGTTGCTTACTGCCCGCATGCCTTCACCCGTCATTTCATAAATGCCCAATTCGGATGTGGAGCCGAAACGATTTTTTAAAGTACGTAAAATACGGTATGCATAATGGCGGTCGCCTTCAAACTGAAGTACGGTATCTACCATGTGCTCTAATATTTTCGGACCTGCTATATTGCCATCTTTTGTGATGTGCCCAATTAAAAAAACCGGCGTGTTAGTTTCTTTGGCAAAACGCTGTAACTCACTGGCACACTCTCTTATTTGGCTTACGCTGCCTGGGCCGCTCTCTACAAAAGGCGATTGTAAAGTCTGTATGCTATCTACAATTACCAGTTGTGGCTTAAGCTTTTTTATCTCTTGAAAAATTGTTTGTGTATTAGTTTCAGTTAGCAAATAAAAGTTATCGCTTTTATAACCCACCCGGTCGGCCCGCATTTTTATTTGCTGCTCGCTTTCTTCTCCACTTATATATAGTGTAACTACCTCTTTAAGTTGAAGCCCTATCTGTAAAAACAACGTAGACTTTCCTATGCCTGGCTCGCCAGCAACCAACACTATGCTACCCATAACAATACCGCCGCCTAATACACGGTTTACTTCTGCGTCCGTAGTAACAATGCGTTTTTCTTCCGCGCTGCTTACGTTATTTATTGAAATGGTCTTTAGTTTACCAACACCATTATATTCTTTCCATTCATTGGCTTCTACTTTTTCATTGCCTTTAACAATTACTTCTTCTACAAACGTATTCCAATTATTGCACGATGGGCACTTACCTGTCCACTTGGTAGTTTCATAACCGCAACTTTGGCAAAAAAAAGCCGACTTAGTCTTACTCATTTTGTAAAAGTAAAAGTAAAATTTTAGTACAATTTATTTTGTTGGTGAAGAAGTAAATTTATAAAAATGGGAAATTATAATTTTAAAAAAAACGAAGGTTGATAAATTATTTTTATGAAACCGGCAACCATAAAAATCTGATAAAAAACTTTACTATACATCTGTAAAAAAGAGAATAAAAAATAGCCGGAAGTTGCTGCAAAGTAAAAGGGTTAGCATTGCTGCTAACCCTTTGTACTTACTAACCCATTAAATTCTATTGCTAAATTACAAATTACAGGCACATAAAAAAATAAATCTTTTTGGATGTTAATAAGTTTTTAACCCTATTTAAGCAGTAATATTTATGAGCAGTATTTGTTTAAAATATTGCAAATCAATTGATTAGGTAAAATTATACCACATGGACCAACGCTATTTTATATAGAAAAATAAAAATAAACACGATAAATTAATTTAGTTTATAAAATAAACTACTTTATATTTGTGACATAATTTAATTGCAATGAAACATTTTCTATTTATCATTTTAACCTTTGCCTTTTTAAATACTAACTGCCAAATAATTGTTTCTGGAAAAATTACAGACAATAAAAACAGGCCTCTTTACGGAGTAAGCATAGTATTAAAAAATACATATGATGGTGCAACAACAGATTCTTTGGGCAAATATTCTTTTACTACAACCGAAAAAGGCGAGCAGCTTTTACAAGCAACAATAGCTGGTTTTAACGCAGTAGTTCAAAAAATTATAATAGGTTCAGGGCCTTTATTGCAAAATCTGGCTTTAAAAGAACAAATTACCGAATTAAGGGCAGTTGTAATATCTGCCGGTTCGTTTGCCGCCAGCGATAAAGTAAAAGGGGCGGTTTTAAGCAGCCTTGATGTAGTTACCACACCAAGTGCCAACGGGGATTTAACAAGTGCTTTTAAAACATTGCCAGGCACCCAGCAGGTAGGCGAAAGCGAAGGCTTGTTTGTAAGGGGCGGCACTGCTACGGAAACCAAAATATTTATTGATGGCAACGTTGTA
>JAYVUJ010000075.1:0-2709 GCA_043788035.1 Ferruginibacter sp.
TATTATGAATTTGAAAGGCTGGCTAAGAGGTATTCATCACCATTGCAGTAAAGAACATCTTCAGGGCTATCTTAACGAGTACCATTATCGTTACAACAGCAGAAACAATATGAACACCATGTTTAATTTATTAGTAAAGAAAATGATAGACAATAAACCAATCAGATTAGTGAAAGATAAGGGATAGTTAAACGACTATACCTCTAGAACAAATTTATGGAAAGTATCCTAGCTCTTGATTGGTAAGGCTTCAACCACGGCGGTAAACATTTAAGCAATAATGCCCAAAAACTGTTCTATATAAATTTTATAACCATCTGTTAAGCCACTCAGTATGGTTAAATCTTTATTACAGATGTTTTACATTTACCATATAATTTATTTTTATGGAAGAAATTGAAATACCTACAGAACACCTTCACGAACATATAAAGGAGAAGGTAGAAGAATTGGTGGGTAAAGGTGAAGGTAAACTATCAATGTATATTGCTATTTGTACCGCACTAATGGCGGTGCTTGCTGCAATTGCAGGTTTACTGGCAGGGCATTTTAGTAACGAGGCTTTAATAGATCAAATTAAGGCTTCGGACCAATGGGCTTTTTATCAGGCAAAATCTATCAAGGCAGAAATTCAAAACCTTCAGCCTTTGGTTGCAGGCGTTATCCGTAAAACACCGGAACAAATTAAAATGGAAGAAGAAATTATAAGAAAACAAGCTGAACAATTTCAAAAAGGGAGTGAAATAAAACTGGATAAACATTCCTGGCTGGCAAAAGCCGTTACCTTTTTTCAGGTAGCAATTGCCATTTCAGCCATCTCTATACTATCAGGAAAAACAATATTATGGTACGTTGGTATTTTACTGGCCATTGCAGGCACAACATTTTTTATCATCGGTATTATTTGATGTGTATCGGAGCGCAAAATATTTCTTCTACTGTCACCTTACCAAAGAAATAAATTAATAAATTACCTATTATACAATATTTCTTTTACAAGATTTTATCTCAATACTTAATCACCAAAACCTAAATTGCCCCATCAATGAAAAATGACCTGCCCGAAAGGATTAAAAGTTTTAACGCTGATAGAAATCATTTAGTGCTGCCCTTAAAGTATAAAATAATGGCGCAAGATCCGTTTAGCTTTTTGCGGGGAAGCTGCCATTTATTTTACGAAGACCTGCTAAAAACTTATCCGTTCGCAGCATCTCCACTAACATGGATCTGTGGCGATTTGCATATTGAAAACTTTGGGTGCTACAAAGGAGAAAACCGTTTAATATATTTTGACTTAAATGATTTTGATGAATCGATACAAGCTCCTTTACTTTTTGAAATTGCCCGCTTAATAGTTTCTGTTGAAATAAAATGCACACAGATAAATTTGTCTGCCAAACAAAAAAAAGTAATTATTCAACAACTGCTGCAGAAATATAAAAACGAGCTTATAAACAGTAAAGAAAAAGTTATTGAACAGGAAACAGCTACCGGATTAATAAAAAATCTGATAGATAAGGTGGCAGAAAGAAAAGCAAACAGCCTGTTGCTTACCCGTACTAACAACAAGCAAAAAAAGGCAAAGCTTTTACTAAGCGATAAGTTACTTACTATTGATGATAGTATAAAAGACGATTTAATAAAAGCCTTTACGCCATGGTTTGCCAATACCCATTATAAAGGCTTTAAGGTTATAGATGCGGGCCTTCGCATTGCCGGCACGGGAAGCATTGGCATACAAAGATATTTATGCTTGCTGCAAAATGAAAACAACCCCAAACAAAAAAAACTCATCGATATTAAGCAGGCGCTTCCATCCTGCATACATAAGTTCTCTAAAATTAAACAGCCGGTTTGGCAAAATGAAGCGGAGCGTGTGGTTAAAACGCAACAAATGATGCAGCATGTGGCGCCTGCATTGTTATCTGATTTTAATTTTAAAAAACAGTGGTATGTTGTAAAGCAATTGCAACCCACCAGCGATAAAATATGTATAGAAAAAAATGCTAAGCAAGATAGCCAGTTGGAAAATTATGTGGCAGATTTAGCAATAATTACCGCTGCTGCACAACTAAGGAGCAGCGGCAGGTTAAAAAGCGCAACCGCAGATGAATTAAAAGATTATGCAAAAAATGATAATTGGGTAAAACCATTAACAGACTGGTGCCAGCATTATGCAGGCATTGTACAGCAGGATTATAAAGATTATTACAAGGCATGGAAAGCAGATTTTTTTAAACCGTAAATAATTGTAGCATGGATTACGAGTTTTTTATACGCTTTTTACTAGCTGCTCTTTGGGGCGGCATAGTTGGCATGGAGCGGCAATACCGTGGAAAGAGTGCCGGGTTTCGCACAGTTATAATGATATCTATAGGCTCGTGTTTTTTTACTATAATGTCTGAAAGGATTGGCGGCCCTGCCAACCCGGATCGTATTGCGGCTAACATTGTTACGGGTATAGGTTTTTTAGGAGCAGGTGTAATTTTTCGAGGCGATAACCATATAAATGGAATTACAACAGCCGCTACAGTTTGGGCAGTAGCTGCCGTAGGTATGGGTATTGGTGGTGGCTATTATTTTGCCGCCGGCTATGCATCTTTACTTATTATGATTGTACTGATAATTTTGCCTTACGGCGAAAGATGGATAGACCAGTTAAACCAAACAAAAGAATATTCTATAAAGTGTATTTATTTTGAAAATGCT
>JAYVUJ010000076.1:0-4633 GCA_043788035.1 Ferruginibacter sp.
ACTCTATTTCTTTGGCAGGCATCGGACAATTTCAAAAAGCATTGGTTGCCGTCACGGAATTTCTTACAAATAATACCTTGAACGTCCAAAGCCAACAAGCTGGTAAGTATCGTAAAAACACTTACGAGTTTGCCCTTGGCTACGAAAAAAAACATTCCTCAAACAACTATTTATTTTCCCGCAAAAATTTAGGCGATAGCATTAATAGCGATGCATTGGAGTACTATCCATCACTTACTATTGATGGCAAAAAATTAATTTTTACAAGGCGATTGAATAATGACGAAGATTTTTATGAAAGCGATTTGGTGGAAGGGAAATGGAGCAAAGCTAAACCATTGGAAGGCAGGGTAAATACCAACCTGAACGAGGGCGCACAAACCATTTCGCAGGATGGCGAATGGATTATTTTTACTGGCTGCAATTATCCTGAAGGCCAGGGCAGCTGCGATTTGTATATATCTTTTAAAAAGAAGAATGGCTGGAGCGAAGCCGAGAATATTGGGCCAATAGTGAATACCGATTTTTGGGAATCGTCTCCATCTTTATCGCCTGATAAAAGGGACCTTTATTTTTCGAGTAACCAAGGTGGAACTTATGGGGGCAAAGATATTTTTGTTACGCATAGAAATAATATCGGCAAATGGAGCCGCCCGCAAAACCTTGGCCCGGTAATTAACACAATCGGAGATGAAAGCTGTTCTTTTATGTACGCCGATAACCAAACGCTTTTCTTTAATAGCAACGGCCATCCCGGTTATGGAAAAACAGATTTATTCTTTTCAAAAAAACTAAACGATAGCACCTGGAGCAAACCAGAAAACCTGGGCTACCCAATTAATACTATTGATGATGAAGGCTCTTTAATAGTTGCTGCAGATGGAAAAACTGCTTATTATGCAAGCGAAGGCATAGACAGCAAAGGAGGGCTTGACTTATATAGTTTTCAACTAAGGGAAGACATCCGCCCACCAAAAACATTATGGGTGAAAGGAAAAGTATTTGATGCTAAAACAAAAAATGGCTTACCCTCATCTGTAGAACTAACGGATATCAATAGCCGCAGGCTTATAAGTAAAGTACAGACGGATGAAGAAGGCAATTATTTAACCACGTTACCCGTCGGCAAAGAATATGCATTAAATGTAAGCCGCAAAGGCTACCTGTTTTTTTCTGAAAATTACAACCTGGATATTAATAGCGATTCAATTTATACAGCCAACATACCCTTACAGCCAATTGAAGCAGGCGCATCAGTTATTTTAAAAAATATTTTTTTCGATAGCAAAAAAACGGACATAAAGCCTGGTTCTATGGTGGAGCTGAATGATGTTGTGCGATTGATGAACGACAACCCAAAATTGAAAATATTAATTAGCGGCTACACAGATAATGTAGGCAAGCCAGCTGATAATTTGGCACTTTCTAATAGCAGGGCCTTAGCGGTTGTAAACTATTTATTGGCAAGCCAGCAAATAGCAAAAGACAGGTTACAATATAAAGGCTTTGGGGCTTCAAAACCAATAGCAGGCAATAGCAACGAAAATGGAAAAACACTAAATAGAAGGACCGAATTAAGTGTGACCAGTAATTAATATGGCTGTGTTAATAATATTTTTTATTATTGCTTTTTTCGTACCAATCCGCACCCAATGCCAAACGACCTTTTATACCAGATAGCACTAACCCTTGTGCCTAATATTGGCGATGTATATGCCAAGGCTTTAGTCAATACCTATGGCAGTGCCGAGGCTGTTTTTAAAGCAAAAAAGAAAGACCTTGAGCACCTGGAAGGTATTGGCTCTGTCCGTGCAAGCAGCATTAAAGCTTTTTTAGACTTTACCAGCAGCGAAGCTGAAATAAAATTTATAGAGCAGTTAAAGATTACGCCGCTTTTTATTACCGATAAAAACTATCCGCAGCGTTTATTAAATTGTTACGATAGTCCGCTGCTACTTTTTTATCGCGGCAATGCCGATTTAAATACTGCTAAAATAATATCCATCGTAGGCACCCGCAACCCTAGCGATTATGGCAAGATGCTATGCGAAAAAATTGTGGAAGACCTGCAGGCAGAAAATATATTGATACTAAGCGGGCTTGCCTACGCCATAGATACTATCGCACATAAAGCGGCATTAAAAAATAAGTTGCCAACAGTAGGCGTGCTGGCACATGGGCTTGATAAAATTTATCCGCAACAAAATAAAATGCTGGCAAAGCAAATGGTGGAGCACGGCGGATTGCTGATAGAATTTTTAAGCGCTACCAACCCCCACAAACAAAATTTTCCAAAACGCAACAGGATAGTAGCAGGTATGTGTGATGCGCTGATAGTTATTGAAAGTTCAAAAAAAAGGCAGTTCATTAATTACCGCAGAGCTGGGCAATGGCTACAATAAAGATGTGTTTGCCATACCTGGCCGGGCTAATGATTTAAAAAGCGAAAGTTGCAATTATCTTATAAAAAATAATAAAGCCTCCTTAATAACTAGTGCCGATGATTTGCTTGAAATAATGAACTGGAAGCCGATGCCAAAAGCAGCGCAAAAAAACAACGTGAATTATTTATAGAATTTACCGCTGATGAAAGGATAGTGGTGGATATTTTACAACAAAACGAAAGCGTACAGGTAGACCAGCTATATTATAAAAGCGGGCTAAGCAGCAGTGCCATGGCAGCGGCTTTACTGATGCTGGAAATGAATGGCATAGTTATAAGCCTGCCAGGTAAAGTGTACGAAATAAGCCCTTGATATAATCGCCGCAGATTGGCACATTAATACAGGGGAGATTTAAATGGCTCAGTTTTAAATTCGTTAATCAATGGGCTAAATAAAATTTCATACCCCCCCCATCTGCGCATCTGCGACAATACTTTCCCCATTTGGCACGGATTGTTTTTTCATTTACCTTTGCCTATGGCAACAATAAATAAATCCGCAGCTCAAAAAAAACCAAACAAATTTTTCGGCGAAGGCTTAACGTTTGATGACGTATTACTTATGCCCGCCTATTCTGAGGTATTGCCTCGGGAAGTAGATATAACCGCCAAACTTACCAGCACCATCACATTAAATGTGCCCATGCTAAGTGCAGCAATGGACACCGTTACAGAAGCAGAGCTAGCAATTGCTTTGGCAAGGGAAGGCGGCCTTGGCATACTGCATAAAAATATGAGTATCGACCACCAGGCAGACCAGGTAAGAAAAGTTAAACGCAGTGAGAACGGGCTTATACTAGACCCATTGACGCTTAGCCCCGATGCTACCATTGGCGAAGCTATCCGATTGATGAAAGAAAATAAGATTGGCGGTATACCAATTGTAGATGCCAACCAAAAATTATTAGGCATACTTACCAACCGCGACCTTCGCTTTGAAACCAACTTCAAAGAAAAAGTAAGCAGCATAATGACTAAAGAAAACCTGATTACCGCACCCGAAGGGACTGACCTTAAAAAGGCAGAACTCATCTTCAAAAAAAATAAAATAGAAAAGTTGCCTGTAGTAAACAAGGCCGGTAAATTAATTGGGCTGGTAACTTTTGGCGATATCTTAAAATTAAAAAGCAATCCAAATGCAGTAAAAGATTCTTTCGGCAGGCTGCTGGTTGGTGCTGGTGTTGGCATTACAAAAGATACGCTTGACCGCGTTGCTGCATTGCATCGTGCAGGCGTAGACATTATTTGCCTAGATAGTGCGCATGGGCATACAAAACCCGTAATGGATTCTTTAAAAGCCATTAAAAAAACATTTAAAGGCATACAAGTAATTGCAGGCAACGTAGCTACTGCAGCAGGTGCAAAGGCTTTGGCAGATGCTGGTGCCGATGCGGTGAAAGTGGGCATTGGCCCTGGTTCTATTTGTACTACCCGTATTGTTGCAGGTACAGGCGTACCGCAAATAACCGCTGTATTGGAAGCCGCCGCAGCGCTTAAAGGAAAAAATGTAGGCATCATCAGCGATGGTGGCATAAGGTATACCGGTGATATGGTTAAGGCGTTGGCCGCCGGAGCAACCTGCGTTATGATGGGCAATGTTTTTGCAGGCACTGAAGAAAGCCCTGGCGAAACAATTATTTACGAAGGCAGGCGGTTTAAGCAATACCGCGGCATGGGTTCGCTGGGTGCTATGGCCCAAGGAAGCAGCGACCGTTATTTTCAAGATATGGAAGACGGCATCAAAAAATTTGTACCCGAAGGCATTGAAGGAAGGGTTGCCTTTAAAGGTTCATTAAAAGAAATAGTGTATCAATATACCGGCGGCTTAAGGGCAGGCATGGGTTACTGTGGTGCTAATAATATTAAAGCTTTACAGGGCGCCACTTTTGTAAAAATTACCAACGCAGGCATGAAGGAAAGCCATGCGCATGATATTGCCATTACTAAGGAAGCGCCGAATTATAGCAGGTAAAAGTAAAAGCACAAGTATAGCCTCCCTGCCCTCCAAAGGAGGGTTCTTGGAGTATTCAAATTGAAGACTATTATAGGTTGGGAGGGTGGCAGCTTTTCAAATTTAAAAGGTAGTTTGCAATAGCAGGCGCCAAAAACCCTCCTTTACAGGGCAGGAAAGCTGGGCTTTCCTTCATTTTATTATTTAATCAATCAATGGCTATCTGTTTAAAATTAAAA
>JAYVUJ010000077.1:0-6349 GCA_043788035.1 Ferruginibacter sp.
GAATTATCTTTAGAAAAACCAGATACCAGCGAAGCCGTATTTTACTTCAATAAAAGTTTACTATACAATCAAAATAATATCCATTTTAAAAACAAAGCATTTTTAAAATTAGCAGATATTGCCTATGACCGTAAACAATTTAAGTTATCTTTTGCCATGTACGATAGCCTGCAATCTGGCGACACTACTTTAAAAGACCAGCTTGAGCAGATACAGCAAAGAAGGAATGCCTTGTCTAAAATTGTAGAAAAAATTATTATTATAGAAAGAGAAGATAGCCTGCAAAAACTAGCTTTAATGCCTACTGCGGATAGGGTTGCGTTGATAAATAAAATGGTAAAAAAATTACGGAAAGAGAAAGGCTTAAAAGATGACAATAACACCGACAATGGCTTTTCGCCCATTAGCTTTGATAGCAAAAAAACGGATGCGGCAGACTTGTTTGCAAATGCCAATAATAAAGAAGATTGGTACTTTTATAATAGTGCTTTAAAATCGAGAGGCGTTAGTGATTTTAAGAAAAAATGGGGCACCAGGGCTAATACCGATAATTGGGCAAGGAAAAGTGCCACAGAATCTGCTGCCAACAACGGCTCAGTTACTACGCCTGGTATGGATGCCAACGACCTTGATGCGCCCGCAGCTGCCATTGCAAAAAGTGGAGGCAAAAAGCAAGCTGCAGACGGAGCCGCAGGACAAGCAAACCAACAGCCACAAGATATAAGCTTTGATGGCTTGATGGCCAGCATACCATTAACTGCAGAAAAACTGCAACAGAGCAATACATTATTGTCTAACAGCGTATTTGAGCTGGCAAAATTATACCAGACAGAGCTTGAAGATTACAGGCAAGCTATTTTTACTTACGATGAAAGCCTTAGCCGCTTTCCAGATTCGTTATACAACGGAGGTATTTATCTTGGGCTATATTATTGTTACAACAAGTTGGGCGATACACAAAAAGCTGCTTACTATAAAAATTTAATCAGTACTAAATTTGCAAATAGCCAGGCCAGCAAAATTGCAAGCAATTCACTCAGCAAAGAAGCTGCCGCAAAAAATGAAGAAGGCACTAAACGGTACAGCGATATTTACAATTCCTTCATCGAAGGCAAATTTGACGAAGCCCTTGCCCAAAAGAAAAAAGCTGATAGCACCTTTGGGAACAATTTCTGGAGCCCGCAATTGCTGTACATTGAAGCCGTTTACCATGTAAAACAACATAGTGATAGCACTGCAACAGCAGTGTTAAACAGTATTGTAAGCTTATACCCACAATCGCCACTTGCCCCAAAAGCAGAGCGTATGGTTGATGTACTGAAACGAAGAAAAGAAATAGAAAGCTACCTGACAGCATTGCAAGTAACAAGGATACCGGAAGATTCTGTATTGGAAACACCAAGAGAAAAATTAGTGAGGAACGATAGCAACCTTATTGTAACGCCTAAACGTTTTGATAGCAGCAAAGCAATAATACCCGGCAGCATTGCTGCGATAGCTGGCGCTGGCAAAGACACTACAAAAAAAGCACTCCCTGTTATTGATAGTGTAAAATCACCTTTAAAAAAGCCAGTATTAATAAACGGTCCTTTTACTTTTAATCCTGCCAACCCACAAAATGTAATAATGGTATTAGATAAGGTAGATGGCACTTACGTAAACGAATCTAAAAATGCCTTTACCCGTTATGTGGCCGAAAACTTTAGGGGGCAGCCAATTACTGTTATAAAAGATGCTATTGATAAAGATGTTTCGCTTTTATTATTTACCTCCTTTACCAATGGCGATGCTGCACTGGATTTTCTTAATAAAATAAGGAAGGCTGCTACAGATGAAGTATCGTGGCTGCCAGCCGCAAAATATTTTTTCCTGATAATTTCGGATGATAACCTGCAGTTACTTAGGGTAAACAAAAATTTAAAAGAATATAAAGCCCTTTTAACCAAACAATTTCCCGGCAAATTTTAACTACTGCTAAAACGTATAATGAAAGTGCTTAGTGTATGTTTGCAATAGATATTGCAACAGTAAAAATTAGAAAAGAAATAATGAAAAAATCTGTAAAAATTTTATGGCAGGTATTTTTTGGTGGCTTAATGCTACTGATATTAATATTTACAGCCGCCAACTGGGGCTTGTTAGGCAAAATGCCTTCCTTAAAAGAATTAGAAAACCCCGAAGCAGACCTTGCCAGTGAAGTTTATACAGCAGATGGAAAACTGATGGGAAAATATTATTCAGAAAACCGAAGCGAAATAAAGTACAATGAAATATCGCCTAACATAATACATGCACTTGTAGCCACGGAAGACCAAAATTTTTACGACCACAGCGGCATTGATGCCAAAGCAGTAGCAAGGGCGGTAATAAAATTAGGTACCGATGGCGGTGGTAGCCCTATTACCCAACAATTGGCAAAAAATATGCTGGCCCAGGGAAAAGGCAATGTATTTAAAAGAGGTACCCAAAAAATAAAAGAATGGGTAATTGCCGTTAAGCTGGAACGAAATTTCACTAAAGAAGAAATCATTACCTTATACCTTAACAGGGCTGCCTGGGGAAATATTTATGGAATAAAAAACGCAGCAAGGACTTACTTTCAAAAGGAGCCAATTGACCTTAATATCCAGGAATCTGCGGTATTGGTAGGCATGCTAAAAGGTTTTATTTACGACCCCATCCGCCACCCCAGCGCCGCTTTAAACAGGCGCAATACAGTTATCGAAAGATTGGTTGATTGTAAGCAGCATTACCTTACCAATGCTGAAGCAATTACTATAAAAGCAAAGCCATTGATAACTAATTATAAAAAGGCAGATGACAATGTAGGTATTGCCCCTTACTTCCGCTTTATAGTGGCAGATAAAATGAAAGAATGGTGCAAGGCACATAAAAACCCTAAGACGGGCGATAATTACGACCTGTATAGAGATGGGCTAAAAGTATATACAACCATCAACAGTAAGATGCAGCAATATGCAGAAGAATCTGTAGTACAGCAGATGCCCATCATACAAAAAAAATTAAACTACTTCGTAAAAACTTATGGAGATAAGATGTGGAAAGAGCATGAAAATACTATTGAAAATGCTATGAAAACCAGTGAGCGCTGGAAGAATTTAAAAGAGGAGGAGGAGAAAGAAGAAGACATAAGAAAATCTTTTTTAGTTAAAATAAAGATGAAAGTTTTTGCCTGGAATGCCAAACGGGAATTGGATACCGTAATGACACCAAGAGATTCTATAAAATACCATCACCAATTGTTACAAACTTCCTTTGTAGCCATGGACCCTAAAACCGGCGAAGTAAAATGCTGGGTAGGCGGCATAGATTTTAAATGGTTTAAGTACGACCATGTTACCGCAAGCAGGCAGGTTGGCTCAACTATTAAACCGCTAATTTATTCTTTAGCTGTGCAAGATGCAGGTTACACGCCCTCAACTATGATACCAGGCGGCGCGGTGCAATATGGCAAAGAAATGAAAACCTTCCATGGTGGTGGTGGCACATTAGCCAACTGCCTTGCCTTCTCCAAAAATACTGCATCGGTAAGGCTAACAAATATGCTAGGCGTAAGCAGGGTTATTGAGTTTGCAAAAAGCGTAGGCATATCTGCCACGCTTCCCCCATACATCTCTTTATCTTTGGGTGCTGCAGAAATACCACTTTTGCAAATGCTGCAGGCTTACACCATGTTTCCTAATAAAGGCTTTAATACAGAGCCGGTTTTAATAAGCCGTATAGAAGATAAGAATGGCAATTTACTGGAAGATTTTACTGCCGTAAATAGCAAACAAGTAATGAGCGAACAAGATGCTTTTACCATGGTAAAATTAATGGAAGGCGTAGTGCAGATAGGTACCGGAAAATCTTTAAACAACTATGATATACCGGTACAAAAAGCAGGAAAAACTGGTACAACAAACGGTAATACGGATGGATGGTTTATGGGTTATACGCCTGAACTGCTCGCTGGAACCTGGGTTGGTTGCGATGACCCTTTTATTAGGATATATTCTGGTACCAGTGGTGGCAATGAAATGGCTTTGCCAAAATGGGGATATTTTATGAACAAAGTGTATAATGATAAAAACTTAGGTTACGGTAAATTAAAAGATTTTGAAGAGCCTGCGCAAATGTCGAAAGACCCGATTTATGCAGACCAGAGCTTTAAGGATATTATTAACCAGGGCGATAGCAGTAACTATCAAGACCAGGGAAATGGCGATGCTAACGATTTTATTGTTAACCCGGCAAGCGATAATAAAACTTCAGCTGTGCCAATAGAAAGTGATTTTGGCGATGCCAAGCCAGTAAAGAAAGATACTTTAAAGGCAAAAGACAGAACAGAAACACCAGCGGTAACAACACCAAAGCAACAGGAAAACTTAAAAGATGCAAAAGCAGTAATGCCGCCGGCAATTAAGCCTGCAACAGAAGACAAAAATAAAAAACCCGCTAAAATAGATAAGCCTAAGCCAATTAAGAATAATGATTACTAAATGTTATAGATACGCAGGCTAATTTTAATAGTCTGGATACTTATGACAAATTAAATTCACCGTAAGTCTGCTTGGTTTACCTTTTGCTGATATTACAATCCTATAGCTATAACATCAGGTGCGGTTAAATATTCGCGTGTGCCAATCTTTTTTCATGGTAGGTTTTTCAATAAGTAAAAAGAAAATACCACTTATAAATAGTATTGCAGCAATAGTTATTAAATAGGCAATTAATCCATTAAACCAGGCATACCTTGTAAATTGAACACCAGGTAGCCGGTACCTTAAAATACCGAACACACCCTGGTGAAGGAGGTATATGGTGTAACACATGCCTCCGATACAAGAGATAATTTTATTGCTTAAGCATTTTTTTAAAATATTATTGGTAAGGGCAAGGAAGAAAAAAATCATGCTCAATATTAAAAGCATTAGATTGAAGATGCCGAATAAAGGTTCTTCCAATAAAAGTACCAAGGTAAATGCAACTATCGCAACAAGCAAATACCCCACTCCGTTATAGCTTTTTTTATTAGATAAATAAAGGTCGCCTAAAAACATCCCCGCAAAAAAAAAGCAGCTAAAATTTATAAAGTTGCCCAAGTTATTTATGTGCAGGTAAAAAAGCTTTACAGCTCCCAGTACAATTAGTACCATAAAAATTAAATACCGGTAATAAGTATTCTTGATATAAAAAATAGCAGAAAGTATTGGTGCTAAAATATAAAATTGAATTTCAACTTCTAAAGACCATGTTACGCCGTTTACTAAAGGAAAATCATTATAAATAAAATTGTGTAGGTACAATAAAGAAGCGGCGAGGTGCGGCAACACTTCTGTAAAGGATTGATATTTTAGTATCCACACCCTAACAATAAAATACAGTATAAGGGTAATAATATATAGTGGCTCTATCCTTGTAATACGGCGTATGAAATAGTCTTTAATATTTACATGGCCAGTACCATACAATTTTTGTTTTATAAATGGAAGGGATAATGTAAAGCCACTTATAATAAAAAAAAGTTCTACCCCATAATAACCTCTTGCAATAATCTGCTGTGTAAAGTCATATGCTGTTTTATTTTTAATAATCATTGAGGTGTATAACCCTGCGGTGTGAAATAAAGCAACTACCATAAAAATGGCGATAAACCGCAGTCCATCTATCTCAGGATAATAATTTCCTGAAGTAGTTATTCTCTTGAAACGATTAAAAAAATTACTAGTACTATTCATATACTTAAATCCTTCTTTCAATTAATTTACCCATGCTTTAATAATAAAAAGAGCAAGCATAGCCGACAGGTAAATATCAATCATCATAGTAACAAACCCTTTTTTTTCATTTTTATAAAAAAGCAATACACAACACAGGCTGCTAACTATAGCAGCCTGTGTTGTGTATTGCCATAAATTTCTATTATCGCATCAGGTACATTTTGCCATATCCTTTAGTAAAATACGTATCAGTAGTATCATCTTGCGAAGTGTACTTATCTAAAGATTTTCCATTTAAATTAGTAACTACTCTGTATAAGTAAACGCCGTTCGCCACTTTTTGCCCGTAGCCATCTGTACCGTCCCATTTAAAGTCGGTAATATTACGACCGATGTGTATGGGGCCTAATTCATTTTTGGTAATGTCCCTTACCACTTTGCCCGTTATTGTGAGTATCTGTATGCGTATGTTTTGTGGTACCTCGCTGCCTGTTACGGTAAATACAAATGCAGTAGATGTTGTAAATGGATTAGGGTAATTAAGCATGTTGCTAATCATTGGTTTATTAATGATACTAAACGTTACCCTATATTCAAGCAACCCCGCTTTGTTGCCTACAACATCC
>JAYVUJ010000078.1:0-2195 GCA_043788035.1 Ferruginibacter sp.
ATCAACAAGAGGATGGTTTATAATTAAACGCTCTCCAGGTGCCGAAGCTTTTTTAAAAAAGGGAGATAAATTCTTCGCCTCAATATCTTTTTTAAAAGGCCTTGCGATTGCAGATTCTAAACTATCAACATCTCTTGCACCGTTACTACCATCATATTTATCGATTAAAAATTGATGGATAAGTAATACATCATTCAATAAAATCATTGGGCTAATTTTTTTAAAGTCTCATTATATTGTTCACTTACAGCTTCATAATGTTTGGATAAATTATACACACAAGATCTCTATTCAACATTCAACTTGTCTAAAAGTGCTAAAATCTCTTCAATTGCCTTTTCATTTTGCAAGTCGTTTAATTCTTTAAACACTAATGCTTTTTTAAAGTGCGTATAACAACTAATTTGTATTGATTTAAATCTATAATATCTATTTAATATTTGGGAGTTACCGGTTATTATAACAGGGCGTGCAAACATCCAAACTGCAGCATTTTCAATAAAAACTACGTGCAAAACGCTGCAGCAACTTTATGTTAAGTAGGGTATAAATTATTACTGGTATTATGTTTGATCTTAAATTATTAAAATGAATGTTAAAGGAAATGGAATAAATAAACAACCACAAAATATAACCTTATTTTACCCTAGCCACTTTATTAATAAGGTTAAGGAAAAATATAATTAATTTGCATAAAAATGCACCCAATATGATTCAGGAATTAAATGATGGTTACGTAAAAACAGAGACACATCAGGGAGTTACAACAATTGAATTTTATCATCCGCACGGAAATTCCTTGCCAGGAAAAATACTAGAAGCTTTAGGAAAGGAAATACATTTTGCAGGCACGCATAGCGAAACAAAAGTGATTATATTAAAAAGTGCCGGCGATAGCAGTTTTTGCGCAGGTGCTAGTTTTGATGAATTAATTACCATTAAGACAGAAGCAGAAGGACAGAAATTTTTTAGTGGTTATGCAGAGATAATTAATGCAGCAAGAAAATGCCCCAAATTTATAATTGGAAGGATACAAGGCAAGTGCGTAGGCGGAGGAGTGGGGCTTGCAGCTGCAGTTGATTACGCCATTGCAACAGAAAAGGCAGAAATAAAATTAAGTGAACTGGAGCTAGGTTTTGGCCCGTTTGTAGTAGGTCCGGTTATAGAAAGAAAAATAGGCGTTGCAGCATTTAATGCTTTGGCAATAGACGCTGCCATGTGGCGCAATAGCGAATGGGCAAAAAGAAAAGGTTTATTTGCAGAAGTGCACGAATCAATAGCGAGTATGGACGAATCTATTTTTCGTTTAGCCAACCATTTAGCGCACAGCAGCCCCGCAGCTATGGCTGAAATGAAAAAAACATTTTGGAAAGGCACAGAAGACTGGGATGTATTTTTAAAAGAAAGGGCAGCTATAAGTGGCAGGTTGGTATTAAGTGAATTTACTAAAAAAGCCATGGAAAAATTTAATGTAAAAAAAGCAAATGCGCAGGCATAACAAATGGCTAAGGCATGGTTACAGAAGCGTGTTTTAATAATGCAAATTTTATTTTAATTTGTGATAGTTTAGCAGCACAAGACGAAAGCTTAAAAATTATAATCAATAAGTACGGTCATCCGCCTTTATGGAAAAGGGCCGCCAGCTTTGAAACGCTTATCCATATTATTTTAGAGCAACAGGTTTCTCTCGCAGCTGCGTTAGCTGCACTTAACAAGCTAAAGCAAAAGATAAAGGACGTAACCCCGCAAAACGTATTAGCGTTATCAAATGAAGAATTAAAGGATTGTTATTTTAGCCGGCAAAAAATAATTTATGCAAAACATTTAGCCGGAGAAATATACAATGGCAACCTTGATTTAGATGGATTATCAACAATGGATAACGATGCCATAAGAGCCAGGCTTACAAAATTGAAAGGCATTGGCAACTGGAGCGTAGATGTTTATTTGATGATGGTGTTGCAACGCTGCGATATTTTTCCTTTAGGTGATATTGCTTTAATTACAAGTATAAAAGAAACAAAAGGGTTGCCGAAAGAAAGCACCAAAGAGATTATTGCCACCATAGCTGCAACGTGGAGTCCTTACCAAACCATAGCGGCATTCATTTTATGGCATGCGTATTTAAGCAAAAGAAAGCGATAAGAAATCCGGGGATCCGCTTATCGCTTTGTTATTTTGTAGGTTTAAACAGC
>JAYVUJ010000079.1:0-10943 GCA_043788035.1 Ferruginibacter sp.
AAACTATACCCCACGGCGCTTTAAGGGGTACTTGCTCCTATCCCTTGCGCTTCGGGTCTAAAAGTATAAGCTATTTAAAAGCTTGCCTGGCGAAGCCATAACAAATACCCCACCCAATTTGCCGTAACCAGTCACACGGGGCCGTTATACTGGTTACTAAAGCCTGCTTCTTACAAATCGAAAAAATAATTTTGTTAAAAAATAAATACAAAACAGGCATTTTACATAAGCTCCATAAAAATTAAAAAAAGCTATTTAAATCCAGTAGTTTTCCGATGTAGCAAACTATTGCATCCTCAACAAAAAACAAAAAATAAAAAATAAAAAAACAATAAACCAAAAAGCAAAAAACTACAAGTCATGCGATATTTTCTTAAACTTATTCCACCACCTGCTTTTCTTAATTTCCTCCTGCGTATCTGTCTTGCATTTCATTTGCGCATCCACCACCGCAATTAGCACCATGTTAAATATCGAGCGGATAGAGCTGCCCAGTTGCAGCACATGCACTGGCTTTTTTAGCCCCAATAAAATAGGCCCGATTGTATCGGCACCGCCTACTTCCTGTAATAAATTATACGCGATATTACCCGCTGCAAGGTTAGGAAAAATAAGGGTGTTCACCTCTCCATCCAGCAGTTCTGTAAACGGATAATTATCTTTTAAAATTTCTTTATTAAAAGCCAATATGCCTTGTATTTCGCCATCGCATATCAGCGTAGGGTCTTTTAATTTTACCAGTTCCCTTGCTTTACGTACCAAATTTGCCTCCGGCGAATCGCTGCTGCCAAAGTTGCTATAACTAAGCATTGCTATACGTGGCTTAATGTTAAATTGTTTTACTTCTTTGGCAACCAGCAAGGTAATCTCAGCCAGTTCTTCTGATGTAGGGTTAAAATTAATGGTGGTATCTGCTAAAAATAATGGGCCACGCTTGGTGAACATAATGTACATGCCAGCAATCTTTTTCACGCCATCCTCCGTACCAATTGTTTGCAAAGCCGGGCGTATAGTACTAGGGTAATTTCGGGTTAGCCCGCTTATCATACAATCAGCTTCACCGGTTTCTACCATCATACAGCCAAAATAATTACGCTCCTGCATCATTTTATAAGCCTCGTGCCTGTTAAGGCCCTTTCGCTGGCGGCGGGTATAAAAAATATCGCCAAATTGTTTGCGCAGCTCGTGGTATTCATCTGCTTTAGGGTCAACTATTGGCATTCCCTCAATATCAATGTTATTGTTGGCTGCAAGCTTGCGTATTTTCGCTTCATCGCCTAACAGTATCGGGTAGCCTACGCCTTCTTCCTGCGTCATCTGTGCTACTTTCAATGTCTTTATATTTTCAGCATCAGCAAAAACTACACGCTTAGGGTCTTTGCGGGCCTTGTTGCCAATAACACGGCTTAGCTGGTTATCAAGGCCTAAGCGTTTATTTAGTTCCAGTTTATAAGCTTCCCAATCTTGTATCGGGTATTTGGCAACCCCGCTTTCCATGGCGGCTCTGGCTACGGCAGGGGCAATGGTAGCTAATAAACGAGGGTCTAATGGCTTAGGGATAATATAATCCGGGCCGAATGCAATTGTTTTTTCATTGTAGGCAAGGTTAACAATATCTGGTACCGGTTCCCTCGTTAGTTCTGCCAGAGCCTTTACTGCAGACAGTTTCATAGCTTCATTAATAACCGTGGCCCTAACATCCAACGCACCGCGAAAAATATAGGGAAAGCCCAAAACGTTGTTTACCTGGTTGGGGTAATCGCTTCGGCCTGTAGCCATGATAATGTCTTTGCGTGCAGCAGTTGCCAGCTCATAAGTAATTTCCGGGTCTGGGTTGGCCATGGCAAAAACGACAGGGTTTTTAGCCATGCTTTTCACCATTTCCGCAGTTACTACATTGCCTACGCTAAGGCCTACAAATACATCAGCATCTTTTAATGCCTTTGTTAAATCATAGTCCTTATATTTTTCATCAACACAAAAATCTTTTTTCAGGTCTTCAATATCGGGCCGTCCTTTATATAAAATACCAAGCTTATCCAGCACCATAAAGTTGCTATGTTTGGCACCGAGGGATACATATAATTTCATACAGGCCATAGCTGCAGCACCGGCACCATTTATTACAATACGTACTTTTTCTATTTTCTTTTTTTGCAGCTCCAGCGCATTTAATAATGCTGCGGATGATATGATGGCAGTACCGTGCTGGTCATCATGCATCACCGGTATTTTCAATATTTCTTTTAGCTTTTGCTCAATGTAAAAACATTCAGGTGCTTTAATATCTTCCAGGTTAATGCCGCCAAAGGTTGGTTCAAGGGCCTTTACAATCTGAACAAATTTTTCTGGGTCAGTCTCATTTATTTCTATGTCGAAAACATCTATATCTGCAAATATTTTAAAAAGTACGCCCTTGCCTTCCATTACGGGCTTGCTGGCTTCCGGGCCAATGTTGCCTAGGCCTAGCACTGCACTGCCATTGCTTATTACGCCTACAAGGTTTCCTTTGGCAGTATATTTATAAACATCTTCCGGGTTGGCGGCAATCTCCAGGCAGGGTACTGCAACACCGGGTGAGTAGGCAAGCGATAAATCACGTTGTGTCTTTGCTTCTTTGGTTGGTACAACTTCAATTTTGCCCGGGCGCCCTTTGCTATGGTAGTCCAGCGCCTCTTGTTTTCTTAATTCTATCGACATAAATATTTTTTAGGATTCAAGCTGGTTATCAAATAGCTTCAACCATATTGAAGCTACCTGTTTTATACCTACAGGCGGCTATATTTTTTGGTAAATAAGTGGTGCAAGTTACAGAAATGATTATCAAACAAAGGTAAACATCATGGCAATTTAATAGATGCAGGACCTGGTTTGTAGATGCTGGCAGTATTGAGTATCGAGTATTTCTTATTTAGATTTGGCTTATGGTTGCCCGGCAGTTATTTTCCATGGAGGGTTTATCCTGTTGGTACTTGCAAAATAAAGTATCAGCTGATTTTGGGCGGGGCTTTCAGCCTTGCTTATCTCCTTAGCCATGGTTTTTAAGCGGGAAAATCTTCAAAAAAAATTCTTTTTTTATTAATGAGTGCACTTGTGCATCAAAATCCTGCACGTCTAAATAAACCCAAATTCCTTTCTCCCATTGGTAGTTTATCAACTTTGTGTGAAGAGAATGTGGCAGTGCCATCAGCACATTGCATCCTGGCGTAATGCTACAATGCACGTACTATCAATGTAAGCCCTAAGCTTTCATAAAACATAATGGATCTTTCAACATCCATTACGAAGATCGTTATTGATTGAGGTTTATTGTAATAACGCCACTCCAGGAGAAAGGGGTTTTGCTCCGGTAGCACCTAACAAGGCCATCATGCCTATGCCAATTTCAATGCAATTTTCATCTACATTAAAAGTAGGTGTATGCACGCCGATAGAAATACCTTTCGCTTTATTGCCAACACCAAGTCTGAAAAAACAGCCTGGTATCTGGTGAGAATAATAAGCAAAATCTTCTGCGCCCATACGTAGTTCTGTTTCCTCTACATTGGCTGTGCCTAGATATTCTTCTGCTGTTTTGCGGGCTGCTGCACTTAGCTTTTCGTTGTTCAGGACAAAGGGGTAGCCTACATCAATTTTAAGGCTAATTTCTGCGCCCATGCTATGCACTAATTCTGTAGATAGCTTTGTTATTAAGCCATGTGCCTTAAAGCGCCAGTTTTCGTCCATTGCCCTAAAAGTGCCCATCAGCTTAACTTCCGAAGGGATAACATTAGTTGTATACCCACCCTGGAAAGATGTAATGGATAATACCGATGGATTGAAAGGATCGTTGTTTCGGCTAATAATTTGCTGCAGCGCTATAATTAAATGAGCCGCAATTAAAATAGGATCTGCCGTATTTTGTGGGGCTGCCGCATGGCCGCCTTTAGCTTTGATAGTGATATAAATTTCATCTGCGCTAGCCATTACCATGCCGCCTCTAAAACTTAGTTTGCCTACTTCAAGCCCCGGGTGTACATGAAGTGCGAAAATATTTTCAGGTGCGGGGTTTTGTAGTACGCCTTCGTTTATAAGTAGGCTTGCACCTCCAGGATTTTTTTCTTCGCCAGGTTGAAAAATCAGTTTTACGGTACCTTCCCATTCATCTTTTAAAGTGCTCAAAACTTTCGCAGCACCAAGTAGGCAAGTGGTATGCACATCGTGCCCGCAAGCATGCATAATGCCCGGGTTGGTAGATTTATACGGCACATCATTTTCTTCAGTTATAGGCAACGCATCCATATCGCCCCTTAAAGCAACTATACGCTTTTCAGGGTTCTTTCCTTTCAACAAACCAATTACGCCGGTGGTAGCTTTTACTTCAAAAGGGATGTTTAATTCAGTAAGTTTTTGCTGGATGAATTTTGAGGTCTCGAACTCTTTATAACTTAGCTCAGGATGCGCATGCAAGTGCTGGCGGATGCCGATAAATTCATCCGCATATTGTTTTGCAAGGTTTTTTATTTGCTGCTGTAAAAGTTGGCTCACGATAAATTTTTTTATACAAATTGGACAAATTTTGCACGGGATGTTTGCGCTTTTGTTATCATTCAGCCGCATCTTTATCCTTGTCTTTATCAAGTTTTACTTCGATGGTTTCTGGCAGCACGTAAATATTATTAGTCACCAGTTTAGTGCGGATAATTTCTTTTTTGTATTTATCGGCATCCTCCTTTTCTATAAAATTGCCAAACCTTAGTTTTATGTAGGG
The DNA here is from genome assembly GCA_043788035.1 of Ferruginibacter sp. Classification (GTDB taxonomy): domain Bacteria; phylum Bacteroidota; class Bacteroidia; order Chitinophagales; family Chitinophagaceae; genus Ferruginibacter. The sequence continues at coordinate 4,751 of JAYVUJ010000079.1, forward strand.
CGGCTGAAAGCTCATGTACACTTTCTGTTCCGGATAACGCTTCAGCAACTCGGCCCGCAGCTTCATTGCGGCTGGTCTATCGTTAGTGCTCAATAACATAAGGCGGTAACCTCTGGCAGAGTGGGGCCCCAGTGCATACCCATTTGCATCGTTGTAAGCTGCTTCTTTTTTTGCGAGTATGTCTATGCGGGCATCTTTGTAAACATTTATAGTACCGTTTGAGGCGGTATCGTTTACAGGACTAACCTGTGCAATTGCATGTGAGGCAAAAAAGGCTATAGAGAAAATAAAAATTATTTTTTTCATCATTGGATATTTGTCAAAAACTGTTCCGGTTAATTTTGTTGGGTGGCTTCGTCTACAATTTGTATGCTGCTGCTGCAACCTAGCCTGGAAGCGCCGGCATCAATTAATTGTTTGGCAAAAGTATAGGTTTTTATGCCACCGCTTGCTTTGATCTGTACATTATCTGCCAGGTGCCTGCGCAGTAGCTGTACCGCTTCTACGGTAGCGCCCTTTTCTGCATAGCCGGTAGATGTTTTCATAAAATCCACGCCGGCAGCGCCATATAGGTCGCAGCACTTAATTATTTCGGTATCAGTCAAAATACCACTTTCAATAATTATTTTAATTACCTTTTTTTGTTTTTTGATGATTGGTAATATAGCATTTATCTCGCTGGCTAAAAATTGCCAATCGTTGTTTTTTATAGCGCTGATATTTATTACAACGTCCAGTTCATCTGCCCCATCGATAATGGCTAAAATCGTTTCTGCCACCTTTGCTTCAATAGCAGCATAGCCAAAAGGGAAACCGATAACAGTAGCCACTTTGATAGAAGTATCTTTTAAAAGTTCTTTTGCTTTTTTTACAAAAAGTGGCGGCACGCACACTGCTGCAAAATGATATTCCATTGCCTCACTACAAATTTTTTCAATATCTGTAATTAAGGTAGTTGGTTTTAAAACGGTGTGATCTATATAAGACGCGATATTCATAATAAAAATTGTCTGGTAAAATTACTGATTAATTATTTTGTAGCTTATTTGCAAAAATGTGAAGGGCAATTTCCTTTATAAACATAAGCAGCATTACTAGGGCATTTAGGTAAAGCAGGAGATAGGTCTTTATAATTATAAAAAGCAGTTGTTTGAAAAATAATTACATACATGGCATAAAATGGGGTTAAACGTTTTGAGAGAAGGCGTATGATGGAAATTCAAAGCAAAAAGTATGGATGGTTTTACAGTGTTAAAGTGGTTTTTTTAATAGGATGATTTACAATTAAACCATATTTTATTCATAACTCACTTTTGTTTTCGGGAAAAGAACCTAATAATTTTTTTTGATTATTTTTTATTACCCATAAATAAATTTTCCTTAAATTTAATCTCGATTAATTATTACCATTTACCCCTGTTTAATCTATTAATTGTATAGCCAGATTTCATCTTTTACTATTAAAAATTGCCCGTTTGTCAAAAAAAATACCACCACCATCCCGCAGGGATTTTATAAAGCATTTAACCGGCACTACCCTGGCACTAAGTTTGGGTCCGCTTGCATCGCTGGCGCAGCAACAAAAAGCGGAGGAGCGCATTATTCAATATCAAAAAAAAATTACTGTAAATGATAGGATAAATATTGCAGTGATTGGTATGGGAATAATGGGCAACAACAATTTAAATACTGCCTTAAAAGTACCAGGTGTACAATTGGTTGCAGCCTGCGACTTATACACCGGGCGCTTGAAACGTGTAAAAGAATTGTACGGCGATGCTATTTTTACCACTAACGATTACCGTAAAATTTTAGCCCGGCAAGATGTTGATGCAGTAATAATTGCAACCAGTGATCAATGGCATGCACGCATTACAAAAGAGGCATTGCAAAAAGGGAAACACGTGTATTGCGAAAAGCCGATGGTTCATTTTATTAATGAAGGGCAGGGCGTGATAGCAGCGCAAAAAGCAAGTAATAAAACGATGCAGGTGGGCAGTCAGCGGGTAAGTAGTATTGTATATGCCAAGGCACACGAATTATATAAATCTGGCGAAATTGGCAAGTTGAATATGGTAAATGCAATCTACCACAGGCAAAGTGCATTGGGTGCCTGGGAATATACGATGCCAGCGGATGCATCGCCCGAAACGGTAGGTTGGGAGCGGTATATAGCCGATATGCCTGCTATGCCTTATGATGCTAAAAAGTTTTTTTGGTGGAGAAATTACCGCGAATTCGGAACGGGTGTAGCCGGCGATCTTTTTGTTCACCTGCTTTCCGGAACGCATGTTATTACAGATTCAAAGGGGCCTGTTTCTATTTATTCATCCGGCCAGTTATGTTATTGGAAAGATGGCCGGAATGTACCTGATGTAATGACTGGTATCTTGAATTATCCGGATACGCCTGAGCACTCGGCTTTTCAATTATCGTTGCAGGTAAATTTTGTTAGCGGTACCGGAGGTACGGAAACAATACGTTTTATTGGAGATGAAGGGACTATTGATATTGATGGGGATGGCTTAACAGTACATCATAGTAAAATGACAGTTGCCCCGGGAATTGGTGGCTGGGATGCTTTAGCAAGTTACCCCAAAGCAATGCAGGATGAGTTGCTGCAAAAATACAATCAGAAATATACTGCCGGCCAGCAAAAAAGCGATAACAAACAAGATATTGTTTTTAAACAGCCTAAAGATTATAACGAGCACCTTGACCACCACACCAATTTTTTTGATAGCGTGAGGTCTGGTAAGCCAGTGGTAGAAAATGCCGTGTTTGGCTTTAGGGCAGCAGCACCTTGCCTTGCCTGTAATGATAGTTATTTTGAAAAGAAGATCATTGGCTGGGACCCGGAAAATATGAAGCTTATTTAATTAATTAGCCCAATATTTTGCCCCATCTTGTAGGTATCAATAGTCAATAGAATTTATAAAAAGTTTCCAAAAAACAAACATCATCTCATTTTTTAAAACATAAAAATATGAAGGTTTCAAGAAGAAAGTTTCTGGTGAATAGTTCGCTTACGGCTGCCGGTACAATCCTGTTTTCAAAAAATATTTTTGCCCAATCAACTGCCGAACCGGTTGTATCAGGCATACAATTATATTCAGTTAGGGATGAGATGGGAAAAGATCCGCTGGCATCGCTAAAACAGTTGGCTGCAATGGGCTATAAAAATATTGAGCATGCTAATTATGTGGATAGAAAATTTTACGGCTACAGTGCCGTTGAATTTAAAAAGATACTGGACGGCCTTGGTTTAAAAATGCCTAGCGGCCATACAGTAATGAACGCCAATCATTGGGATAAAGCCGCAAACGATTTTACAGATGCGTGGAAACAAACGGTGGAAGATGCTGCAACCGTTGGTCAAAAATATGTCATAAGCCCATGGCTTGATGAAGGACTGCGAAAAAATTATGATGACCTTTTGGGCTTTTTAGATGTGTTTAATAAGTGTGGTGAATTATGTAAAAAATCGGGTTTAAAATTTGGGTACCATAATCACAATTTTGAATTTAAATATTCGCTCAACAACCAAAGTATTTATGATATCATCTTACAAAAAACAGACCCCGCATTAGTGCTGCAGCAAATGGATATCGGCAACATGTACGGTGCCGGCGGCAGGGCTTTGGATCTTTTAAAAAAATACCCCGGCAGGTTTGAAAGTATGCATGTTAAAGATGAAATTAAATCATCCAATAAAGGCGAAATGGATGATGCTTATGAAAGTACTATTTTAGGTAAAGGTATTTTACCGGTAGAAGAAATTGTAGGCCTTGCACGAAAAATAGGCGGCACAACAGAATTTATCATTGAGCAGGAATCTTACCAAAATAAAACCCCAATGGAATGCGCACAGACCGATCTGGCGATAATGAAAAAATGGGGATTTTAACTTGGTAATATTGATGTAAAACTATAGAATTTTATATCATCATCTTGTGCATGTGCCGTAAAACATACATAAAATCTGCTTTAGCAAATTGAATGTACGAGTTAAGTAGCAGAGTAGTAGGTATTGGTATAATCTCTTTATAAAATGTAGCTACAAAAAAATAATACATTAAATTATAAAGGCTAATCTTTTAAAAGATTAGCCTTTATAATTTAAACAAGCTGTTACTTAGGCATCTTTGCCATGGCAGTTTTTAAACTTTTTGCCACTACCACACGGACAAGCATCATTCCTTCCGATTTTTGGTTCTACACGGATTGGTTCTTGCTTTATAGCTGGTGATGGCTCGTTGTAATCATTTTCGTTAGAGATATATTCAGGCCCGCCAGTGCCGGATGCTGCACCTGCAAATTCTTCTTTGCGCTGGCGCATTTTGCTCATGTCGGTTTTTTGTTCCCTGCCTTCTTGTATCCTTCCCGTATTATTGTTTTCTTCCGTAGGTATAGCGCAATGGCACAAAAAGCTTACGATATCTTTATTAACCTGGTCATCCATTTGTTTAAAGGCACTAAATGCTTCTATCTTATAAATAACTAACGGGTCTTTTTGTTCGTAGCCTGCAGTCTGCACACTGTGGCGCAAATCATCCATGGCACGTAAATGCTCTTTCCAGGCATCATCAATTAAAGCCAATGTAATGCTACGTTCCAGGGCATTAGGCAATTCTGCTCCTTTGCTTGCCAATGTTTTATCCATATTGGCTAAAGCCTGTATAGATTTACGGCCATCACTAAACGGTACGGCTACATTTTCAATATGTTCGCCTTGTTCTTTTCGGATGTTTTTTATAATGGGGAAAGTTTGCTCTGCCACAGCAATTACTTTACGGTTGTAATTAGCTTTAGCTTCATCATATAATTTTTCAGCAACAACCTGTATATTCCCTTTTTCAAGCTCTTCTTGTTTAACGGTAGTATCAATACCAAAGTTTACAATGGCGGCTAATTTAAAGTCATCAAAATCGCCACTTTCCCTAAAGGAATTGATTAGGCCATCTGCAACTGAATAAAAGGCATTATCCAAATCCAGGGCAAGCCTATCTCCAAACAAGGCATGGTTACGTTTGCTGTAAACCACGTTGCGTTGCTTGTTCATAACATCATCATACTCCAGCAAGCGCTTGCGTATGCCAAAGTTATTTTCCTCTACTTTTTTCTGCGCCCTTTCAATTGATTTAGAGATCATGCTATGCTGGATCACTTCGCCTTCTTTGTAACCCATCCTATCCATTAAAGAAGCAATACGTTCGCTGCCGAACATACGCATTAAATCATCTTCTAAACTAGCAAAAAATTGGGTACTGCCCGGATCTCCCTGGCGGCCAGAACGGCCTCTTAACTGCCTGTCCACACGACGGCTTTCATGCCTTTCTGTACCTACGATTGCTAAGCCACCTGCATCTTTAACGCCAGGCCCAAGTTTAATATCCGTACCACGCCCAGCCATGTTGGTAGCAATTGTAACCGCTCCGGCAAGCCCGGCTTCTGCAACTACCTGAGCTTCTTTAGCATGTTGTTTTGCGTTCAATACATTATGCGGGATGTTTTTTTGCTTCAGCATCCTGCTTAACAATTCACTTATTTCTACAGAAGTTGTACCAACCAGGGATGGCCTTCCTGCTAAGCGCAAACGTTCAATTTCATCAATAACGGCTTTGTATTTTTCGCGCTTGGTCTTATACACTAAATCTTGTTCATCTTTTCTTATAGCAGGTAAATTAGTAGGGATGGTTACCACATCTAATTTGTAAATGTCCCACAATTCTGCCGCTTCCGTTTCGGCAGTACCCGTCATGCCGCAAAGCTTATGGTACATCCTGAAATAATTTTGTAACGTTACGGTAGCGTAAGTTTGTGTGCTGGCTTCTATCTTTACATTTTCTTTTGCCTCTATTGCCTGGTGCAATCCATCGCTGTAACGGCGCCCATCAAGGATACGGCCAGTTTGTTCATCTACAATTTTTACCGATTCATCCATTACCACATACTCGGTATCCTTGTCAAATAAAGTATATGCTTTTAATAATTGCTGAACGGTGTGTATGCGGTCTGCCTTTGAAGAATATTCGTTAAGTAAAGATTCTTTGAGGTGCAATTTTTCTTCAGCAGCCAAAGTACCTTTTTCAATATCGCTTAACTTGATGGCGATATCCGGTAAAATAAAAAATTCAGGGTCTTCGCCAGACCTTGTAATTAGGTTAATTCCTTTATCAGTCAAATCAACCTG
>JAYVUJ010000080.1:0-12748 GCA_043788035.1 Ferruginibacter sp.
GTAAAAGAAAGAAGGGAAAGAAAAGGATTGCCACCCATGAAATTTGGCGTATCCGCTTACAGCATCATACGCAATACGGATGCTGAAGTAAAGAAAGAAATTACTCGTATAACCAATGTACAGCAAGGAAGCGCAGGCTATGAAAATTATCAGCAATGGCTAAGCGGCACACAACTAGAGCAAAAAGTTTCTTTAGAAGATTACTCAGTAAGTAACCGTGGCTTAAGGACAGGCTTGATTGGCACGCCTGCGCAAATAAAAGACAGGGTGGCTGAATTTGAAAAAATTGGTGTAGACTTTTTTCTTTTGCAATGCAGCCCGCAATTGGAAGAGATGGAACGTTTTGCTGAGGCTATCATCTTAACAAACTAAAACAACAGCCTTAATAAGTATCACTAAGATTATTTTATAAAGGCTGTTAATTTCCTTTTATATTAAATTTTATTTTTGTAGAAAATAATATAAGTTACTTGTCTATTAATTTAGTAGATAATTATAATAAAACTACTGTCATCAAAAAAAAGTATTCCGTCGGCTCAGCTATTAAAATAAAATCATAGAAACAAATAGGTTTTTGGGATAGTATTTTTATTATTACTAATTGCCGCCCGGGCGCATGGCGAAATAAAATCTGTTGGAAAGTTAGCTAGCCCTTTGCCCATACACAAAAAATTATAATTGACTTTTCTATCTACATCGATAGCCTATCCTTTATTGGATCTGAAACAGCTATTACAAAACTTACTTCAACAATAGAAAACAATACAGATACCAGGAAAGGATTGATATTGAAATGGCAAATATGTTGACCAAGATGAAGTTATAATCAATGGCGATGTAGTTTTACTACAACCAAATGCAGCAAAAATATGCAACAGATAGTAGCAATCAGGTAGATATAGGCCAACCCGTAAATGAAAGGGAAAAAATGGCCATTGAATTTGACAGCAACACTTTTTTTAAAAAAGATAATAGGGAAAAAATTCAGAACGGCTTTCGGTAAAAGAAATATTGAGGGTATTTGACGATAACAAAAAAGCTACCGATTATGCGTTGATGATTAATGTAAAACAACCCGTTAATGGAAAATTAAAATCTTTTAAAGTAATAAATAATGTGGGGCACTTGTTTATTACGCTGATTAAATATTACGCTGATAAATCATATGTTAGCAGGTCATTTGAATTTTATCCGCAGAAAACAGGATTACTCTCGGCCAATCCATTTAAGCCAACAATCGCCGCTGTTTTTAAAGACGATGCTTTATACGATTGGGATGAAGCAATTAGCAAATTTATTTCTTAGCGGAGGTTTGTAAAAATTATAATAGTGCTGTGTAAATAGGGATATAAAATGTATAAATTAAATGAAAACAACTGTACCGATTTTGGGCTTGCCATCGCACCACTAAGTGGTATCAACATTCAAGAAACAAAGGGTACATGGTCATTGGATAAAGGCAACAACCCCGCCAATGCCGGGCAAAGCATCCATTACAATAAATTAGCTGATAAAGTTTCAAATAGCGTAGAAGCTGTTTTCATTTTTAAGCAATAATGGTTGTTTCTGAAGTTAACAATGATCTCAGCAGGCGTGGCATAAAATTAGGCAAGGTTAACCGTTTTACAAGTCCGTTGAGTAAAAGCCCTGGTTAATGGTAATTATAACTTGCCATCTATATATACTGGGGTACTTTTTAATGAAAAACATATTTTTTTAAGATTGATGCGGTACGGCTGCCCATTAGCGAACTAACCGTCAACTATTTATACCTACAGATGCAATCAAATTAATTCCTAAAGTGAGGTTGTATCTTATATTGGCAATTGAGTTACCGGTATAAAAGGGTTTGCATTACCTAATCCATCACTTCATATACGTTCATAGTATTGGCTTTATTCTTTAAATTAACTTCGCCTACTTTACAGCAGTTAAAAGATTCTTTAACTTGTTGATAAGCCGTTTCATTAATAATAATCTGGCATTCTTTTGCAAATCCCTGTAGCCTTTGCGCCACATTTACAGTGTCGCCTATAACGGTGTAATCCAGTCTTTTTAAATTAGCCGAACCAATATTTCCAGAAATCATTTCGCCACTATTGATACCAATGGAAACTTTTGGTGAAAAAGATATTGTAGCCGGCAAGGGAGGCAATTCTGCAATTTTTGAGCGCACGGCAAGCGAAGCATCAATGGCCCTATCCAAATGATAGTCGCCTCTAAACACCGCCATCACTGCATCTCCAATAAATTTATCGATGTAGCCGCCCTGTGCAATAATTTCTTTAGCCATCACATCAAAATAATTATTCAACATGGTTACCACCGTATCTGGCGCCTGGCTTTCACTGATTGAAGTAAAGCTGCAAATATCCATAAAAACCACAGAGGCCTCCACTATTTCGTTGGCCATTAAAGAAGATTCAAATTCGCGCCCGCCCATAAAATTAAGAACGGTTGCATCAACATACATTTTTAAGATATTGTTTTCTTTAATGGCTTTAAGCGTTTCTTTAATTTGCAAAACCTGCAATATTGTTTTTTCTATGGTAAGCGAAAGGTCTTCAAAATTGATGGGCTTGGTTATAAAATCAAATGCACCACGGTTCATTGCGGTGCGTATGTTTTCCATATCGCCATAGGCAGAAACTATCACGGATTTAATTAAAGGGCTAGTTTCATTTAGCCTGCTCAATAAGGTTAAGCCGTCCATCTCCGGCATGTTAATATCGCTCAGCAATATTTCAATATCAGGATGTTGCTTTATTTTTTCCAATGCATCCTTTCCATTAATGGCAAAAACAAATTCATATTTTTGTTCGCGTATTTTTTGGCGAAACTTTTGTTTAATAAGTACCTCCAAATCTGCCTCATCATCAGCTACTAAAATTTTTGCCATTAGTTTATGGTTTTAAGTTTTTCCTTTAATAAAGTAAAATCGAGCGGCTTGGTTAAAAAATCATCTGCACCTAAGTTTTTAGCCATATTAAAATTTTCAGCATCGCCATAAGCGGTTATCATCATTACTATCGGCGGCGGTTTTATATATGTCTTCTTTATTTTCTCCAGTAGGTCTAGCCCGCTCATGCCGGGCATATTGATATCGGATAAAATTAATACAGCTTCATGCTCATGCTGGTTAAGGTAAGCCAACGCATTTTCGCCGGAAAAGGCAAAAACAAATTGCATTTCACCAGCCTTTATCTCTTTTCTAAAACGCTGCTCAAAAAGTACCTGAACATCCTGCTCATCGTCTACTACTAAAATTTTCATACGCCTTATTTTATATTGGTAATGAAATAATAAATGTGGTTCCTTTACCTTCAGCTGTTTCTACTTTTAGTATTCCTCCATGCCCTTGGGTAACAATATCATAGCTCATGCTTAACCCTAACCCTGTACCCTGCCCGGATGGCTTAGTAGTAAAAAAAGGCTGGAATATTTTATCTACAATAGTTTTCGGAATGCCGTTACCATTATCTTCTACTGAAATTAAGACTTTATCGATCTGCTTTTTGGTGCTTACCGAAACCGTGGGCTCGTAACCTTCTATGCCAGATTTCTTTTTTTCGTCCACTACATAAAACGCATTAGTTATCAGGTTAAGCACCACCCTTCCAATATCTTGCGGAATAATAGTGATGTTACCAATTGTTTCATCATAATCTGTTTTCAATGTGGCGTTGAATGATTTATCTTTTGCCCTTAAGCCATGGTAGGCCAACCGGAAATATTCATCCGCCAGTTTATTAATATCAGTTGGTTCTTTGATGGAATTGCTGCTACGGCTATGTTGCAGCATCCCTTTTACAATAGCATCAGCACGTTTGCCATGGTGGTTTATTTTTTCTAAATTTTGCCTGATATCATCGGCTATCATCATGGCCTCAGCAATATCCCCTTTGCTTAATTCTTCATTCATCTCCCCGATCAATTCGTTGCTAACCTCACTAAAATTATTTACAAAGTTTAACGGGTTTTGAATTTCATGCGCAATGCCTGCGGTAAGTTCGCCAAGGCTTGCCATCTTTTCACTTTGTATAAGCTGCGCCTGTGTAGATTTTAGTTCTTGCAGCGCTATTTCTAATTCTTCTTTTTGCCTGGTAAGTTCCGCTGTACGTTCTGCCACCTGCACCTCTAGCTCGGTCTTCATGGCGGTTATAATACGATTGTCATGCTCCTGTTCTACTACCTTTTCTTTTGTTTTATCCAGTTCTTTTTTTTGTTTATTTGTAACCATCCATACGCCAATGCCCCATAATACAGCAAATACTTTAAGGCTGTCAATCATACTGTGATTGCCTCTATAAAAAGCAGGAAGCACCAGTTTTAAAAATTGAATAATGGCAGCTACTACGGCATAGGGCAAAATGGCAACCATTATTGATTTAGCAGGCTTAAAAAAAGTTTCTTTATATAAAATATAAATACAGCCAAGCAAGCATAAATGCCCTACCCATGCCATTATTGTTTCAACGCCCCTAAAAATTACAGATGCTATAAATAAAGCCAAAGCTCCATACATAGCCAGCTTAAGCCTATCATCCCAAACACTATTTTGCTGTGAAGTTTTAAGCGCAGTGCGCAAGTAACGGGCAACAAAAAATATCAATAAAAAATCGAAACTCATATTGTGATATACGCTTTATGTAATTAATATAGAAGCTGCTATTTAAATGACATTTACTAAAATACAGGATAGAACGCATATTTTAGCTAACAAGTCAAAATATAGTAAAAGTTGCACCTCGCCACATTTGCTTGGGCAAAAGCCACTTTATGTTCCTTTCTAATACTTTCAACAATAATTTTGGCGAAAATATTATTAAAGCCTTGCTGTTTTACAAGGATTTTTGTTACCTGCAGGCTATTGCAAATGTATGCTGCTGCCTGAGGGCTTACTTGGCATGTGCTTTATGTTTTAATATCCCACCGGCGGCTTCTTTAATGCTTTGTACATAAATAAAAGCTTTAGGATCTATCTTCATCACCCCATCTTGTATTTGTTTTATTTCCAGCCTGGTTACAATTGTTACAATAATATCTGCTGCCGTCTTTACTTCAAAGCTGCCGGGCAAATACCCTTTTTCGCCTTTGTAAATGGTGATGCCTTTGCCTAATTCATTTACTAATAAATTTTTTATTTCTTCTGGTTGAGAAGAGATGATATTCATGGCTGTAAATTCTTCAATGCCATCTACCACATAATTAATAGCCCTGGTAGCGGTAAAATAGGTAATGATAGAATACATGGCCGTTTCTATACCAAACTGGAAGGCAGCCACCGCAAATATGATGGTGTTGATGAGCAAAATAATTTCACTGTTGGAGAAGCCTGTCCTTCGCCCGGTAAAAACTGCAATTACTTCGGCGCCATCAATAACGCCTCCGCCACGTATTACAAGCCCAACGCCGGTACCCATCAGTATGCCGCCAAAAATAGCGATCAACAATTTGTCGTGTGTAATGGGGTTGATATCAATAAAAAGTAGCCCAATTGAAAGCAGCAATACTGCAATGGTAGTTTGCACTGCAAATGTTTTACCTATTCGTTTATAGCCAAGGTAAATAAACAGTACATTTAAAATAATTACTAAAAAACTAATGTTTATGTGAAAAATCTCATGCACTAAAATTGAAATACCGGTAATGCCACCGTCCATAAACCTATTTGGTATCATAAACCCCTTCATAGCCAATACAGCTAAGCCTGTACCTAATAATATAAGCAGCAAATTATTTTGGCTCCATACTTTTTTCCAGTCAACGGTATCGCTTTGGTATTTCCTTGTCATTATAATTAGATTATTTTGTTCAATTTGCAGTATTCCTTAAGCGATGTATTATTGGCACGCTACAACCTTATATAGTACCAAAATAATAGAAACCTTTTACCGCGATAGCAATTATCATTTGCTACCGTTTATGGTAAGGCTTTTTTTTAGGCTGTTTCTGCCTCTAATTGTACCAGCGAGTTTTGCAATTGAAAATACACGGGTGCATTATCTGTATTTTTTACCGCTATCTCCGCAGCTATAGTGCATAACTAACAGCAGATAGTTGCAGGGTACAGGTACCAGCGGATATCGGCTCAACTACATAATTACCATTTTCTCCGTATTTATATTACCTGTGTATTAAGCAGGTGGATGCTGGCATTCGATATGGGCTCAAATTTCAACCCTGTTACTTTACCAGTAATTGTTTGGGCGCTTGTTTCCAACACTGCTGCCATCATTATAAAAACAAAAACCCGCTACTCATGATTTAAATTAATTTGCGTTAAACTGAACCGCCGCTACTGCACCGCCTATAAATTTTGTTGCCTTGTAAGTAATATACACTGTATGGAATTGCCCATCGACAACTGCCTGCAAAGGCACTTTTATTATGGAAGCCTGTTTATCTTTTTGTACAATAGCCTTCGTTCCTGTACCTAATAATTTTCCATCAGGTGCATCAATCCTTACTTCATACAGCAAGCCCGTTTCTGGAGCCACTTTCCATTTGTTGATGATATCAATGGAGCGTACCGAAGTAAGGTCTATATGATCCAAAGCAAACCAGCCTTCCGCCGTAGGAAATACCAATAAATTATTGTCATCTACCCTAGCATAAGAAAAACCTTTTGTTTGTTCTTTACCGGTAAACTGCAGTTTATTTGTTGGTAAAGAAATAGAATTATTGCCTGTTAATGCTTTTACATTATTGCCACCCTTATCCGTATAGCTAGCAGATATTACCATCGTAGCGGTTGGTTTTACATCGGCTGGCGCAACAACTGAACCTGTTGATGGCAATGATTTTTTAAGGTTGGCTTTATCCGTGAGCGACAATATCCACGATACAATTTGTTGCGCATCATCCTGCGATAAGTTTGGGTGTGCAGACATAGCAACATCGCCCCAAACGCCGCCGCCACCTTTTATAATTTTTTGCGTAAGGTATTTCATAGCATCAGGAGCTTTCAAATATTTTTGAGATACCTGTACAAAAGCTGGCCCTATTGACTTTTCCTGTTCTTTATGGCAACTCTTACAATCAAGAGACATCGTAATATTTTTGCCGCTGATATTTGCCTGCCCTTGCTGATGCCCCTGAGGGGTAGCGGCTTTATCGTACCCTTCGATATAATCAACAGACACATAATAATTAGCAGGGTCTATTGTTACGGTATCATTTTTATCAGTAGCAGCCACTATATATTTTACTGGCACGCCAGGCAAGTAAAAAGATTTATTTCCTGTAAAACTAATTGTAACAGTCGGGGTTTCGTTACCAGCATACAAGCTTAGTTCCTGGCTTTTTGAGGATGCCCCTTTATCATCTTTTGTTTGAACAGAAATTTTAAAGTCGCCTGCTTCGGTGTAAGTGTACGCTACTTCTGGTGTGGAAGTTTCTTTAGTTTTACCATTCCCAAAATTCCATATATACGTTATCTTATCATTTTCAGGGTCACTCGCAGTTACAGATGCCTTAACAACTAAGGGCAACACGCCAGATGTTTTGTCGATAACTATACCGGTAATTATTGGGGCACGGTTGCCGCTATTAAAATCAATGCTGGCAATCCCTGCGTCGGCATTTTTACTAAACCAGCCATTGCCATATTCCAGCAAATACAGTTTCCCATCCGGGCCTACTTCCATATCGATAGCACTGTTTAATTTCGCCGAAGGAAAGAATGGCTCCATTTTATCGAAGTCGCCATTAGGTTGCAGGGTAACAGCTTTCATCCAGCCACGTATCCAATCGTAAATAATTAATTTGCCATTGTAATAATCTGGCAGGCGGGTCTCTTTAGGGAACATATCGGTGTAATAAACCGGCCCGGCCATTGCATTCCTTCCACCCGATCCTACTTGAGGAAAATCTGGTGAGGCCGCATAAGGGTACCAGATAAATGCTGGCTGTGCTGGCGGCAATTCTACAAGCCCGGTATTATTTTTAGACTCGTTAAGTGGCTTTGCAGGGTCGAATGCAGCACCATTTTGCCCATTAGAATAATCATAGCGATGATATGCATAATTGTTGCCTACAAAAAACGGCCAGCCAAAAAAGCCTGCCTTGCGTGCCTGGTTCACTTCATCGTAGCCACGAGGGCCGCGGGTGTTAAGGCTGTCATTGTTTGCATCAGGGCCAACTTCTCCCCAATATAAATAGCTGTTCTTCTGATCTACCGAAATCCTGTATGGGTTCCTATCTCCCATCACATAAATTTCAGGCCTTGTCTTAGGTGTGCCTTTTGCAAATAAATTCCCTTCGGGGATAGTGTATGTGCCATCTTCATTTACCTTTATTCGGATAATTTTTCCGCGTAAATCGTTGCTGTTGCCGGCAGACCTTCGTGCATCAAACTGCTGGTGCCCGGGGATATCGTTTATGGGCGCAAAATTATTGCTTACATACTTAACGCCTTTTTCATCAAACGGGGTAGAGTTATCGCCTGTAGAAACATACAATAATTTATCTGGCCCAAAGGCTATAGAACCACCTGTATGGCAGCAAATTTCCCTTTGCGCTTTTACTTCCAGTATTACCTTTTCAGATGCCTTATCGAACACATCATTTTTAAAAGTAAACCTCGATAGCCTGTTGACAGAACTATCTATCGGGCTATAAAATATGTACACCCAATTGTTGATGGCATAGTCCGGGTCTTTCGCAAGCCCTAGCATACCTTCTTCCGCATTTACATCTGGCACCGTAGTTTTCCAATAAACATTTAAATAACCCACCTGCGTTACTTTGTTGGTAGCCTTTTTATAAAACATTACTTCGCCACGGCGCTGGATAACTAAGATATCAAGGTTAGGAAGGATGGTCATTTCTGTTGGCTCAAAAAATTCGCCCAGTACAATTTGCGTTTTAGAAAAACGGTTTTCATCGGGAGGCACCTGGCTTTTTGCTTTTGAATAATCCAGCTTATTGTTGTTGCCAATGGCGTATTGTATGCCGCCTAAAATATGTTTTAGGTAAGGTTCATCTAAATAAGATTCTTTTGTATGCCCAAGCTCTGTGTAAAATGCCCTGCCGCCATCATAATCATGGTACCATGCAATAGGATGACCATCGCCATTTTTACCGCCGTGATAAGATTTTTCATCAATAGTTATCAGCACTTTCACATCTTTGCTTATCTTTTTAAAACTATAGTATTCATCGGTACGTTTCCATTGTTTTGGCAGATATTTAGTAGCGGTATTTTCCTGGTCCACAACATTCAATACGGCTTCCTGTACATTGGGGAAACTATCGTTGATACCGGGATGGTCAAGAAAATAAGCGCCCGTCATCCGTCCATACCATCCCCAATCGTATTCCGCATCTGTTGCAGCATGTATGCCCATAAACCCACCGCCAGCCTGTATGTACCTTTCAAACGCTACCTCTTGCCTGTAATCCAGCAAGTCGCCAGTGGTACTTAAAAAAACTACTGCTGCATATTTCTTCAGGCTATCTTCCTGAAACATCCCTGCATTGGTAGTAGTATCTACATCAAAATTATTTTGCCCGCCCAGCTTTTGTATGGCAACGTTTCCCGTTGCAATAGATTCATGGTGATAGCCTGTAGTTTTGCTAAAAACCAATATCCTTGGTTTGCCTTCCCGCTTTGTAGAACAAGAAAATGCCACTATAACGAGTGTAAAAAAAAGAATGTTTTTCATAATATTAAATATCTGTTGATGGATGATTTACAAAGTATTATTTATCTGCGCAAACAAATTTTTTAATGAATTAAAGAAGTATTTTTAATAGAGATAAAATTACAGTTTATAAGCGAGCCAAATAGTACATTTTTTTTAATTACATAAAATTAAAAGCGAGCAGCTATATAATTGAAGCTTTGGTTCGCCTATTGCCTCATCGTGTTAATTAAAGTGGCAGACTTATGTAATAATTAGCCTACAAAATTTTAATTTGAAACCTAAATTATTACTGCTTGCCTAACTGCTATCAAGAGTTACTATTTCAATCAGCTTTGTATCATTGATTAACTATATCATCCCACAAAAAATAAATCTATTTTTATAGGTAATTTTTTGTTTTTATTGATACTAATTCAGTGCCGAAAAGCTAAGGCTTTTCGGCTACTTTGGAGAGAGTTTGGGTGAGGTAAAGACAAACATATAAATCCTTAACTTAACGGCATTGGATACTAATTTAAAAATCAGCAAATTTTAAAATGGTAAGTAACCCGGCTTTTATCGATACCCGTTTTTTTATGGCTTCGCCAGATGGGTGTTTAAAAGTTATAATAAAAAATTATAGCAGCAGAGGCCCTATTAAAAGAACTGGAAGCAGGATGAAAAGGCTGCCCGCCTACTTACTATTTTTTACTTTATTGATGGCTTTATAAAAAGTATCTAAAATATTTGCTTGTGTACGCAGCTTATATAAAGTACTGCTTGCTGTTGGATATACCCTGTTGGATAAAAAGATAAATACAAGCCCGCAGGTAGGGTCAACCCAAAAACAGGTGCCTGTAAAACCAGTATGCCCATACGTTTGCGGGGCGGCAAGCTTTGATGGATAGCCCAGCACGCTGGAAGTATCCATCCTATCGAAGCCAAGCCCACGGCGGCTAATCGCAGATTGCTTTGAAGTAAAGAGTTGAATGGTTGCCGGCTTAAAATATTTTTCGCCACCATATCTGCCACCATTCAATATCATTTGGTAAAGTATGGCAAGGTCGTTGGCATTTGTAAACAGCCCTGCATTACCAGATACACCGCCGTACTTCGCCGCCATTGGGTCGTGCACATATCCATGTATAAGCCCCTTCCTAAAATCTGCATCCCTTTCGGTAGGTACTACCCTTGTATTTTTAAACCTACGCAAAGGGTTAAAGCCCGCAGATTGCATACCTAAAGGCGAATAGAATTGTGCAGCTACATATTCATCCAGCTTTGTGCCGGATTGATTTTCGATTACTTCCTTCATGTAGGTCATACTTAAATCTGAATATACATATTTTGGTGTATCAACCGCTACATCGAGCATGCGTGGCAGTATCACTTCTTTAAAATAATTTTTACGCAAGAACACGGTATCGCTGGTTTTTATGGGATATTCCGCAGAAGAATCGGCACTTACATCTTCCGGCACAAGCGGCAACACCACCCCCGGCGCAATGCCAGATTGGTGCAGCAATAAATCCCTCACCTTAATACTACTTTTGTTGGTGTTTCTTGCGGGCGCAAAATAGTAACCAAAGGTAGAGTCGAGCGCTATTTTCTTTTCTTCATATAACCGCATAACCGCCATGGTACTTGCAGAAACTTTGGTGATGGATGCCATATCAAAAATATCCGCAATGGTAGTTTCATCGCTGCCTTCGTAGGTATGCTTGCCGTAGGATTTATCAAAAATTACCTTGCCATCTTTTACCACCATAACTACTGCTCCGGGTACAGCTTTTTGTTGTATAGCATCCCCAACAAGCGAATCAACAGCATGCTGCAGGGTATCAATATCAATACCTGCCTCTTCGGCCACCGTATATTTTAAACGTATTGTTTTAGTTGCATACCCATCTTTTTTATGGTACCTTTTAGAAATCTTTCTAATTAATTTTCCACTTGCAGGCACACCGCCAAAAATAAGCTGCGCCGTAAAATTGGCAGAACCTGCATCATCGGCCCTGGCTAAAATAATGGGTGCAGTAATATTGCCCGCATAAGCAAGCATGCCAGCATCTCCATAAACAACCAGCAGTAATTGTTTGCTTTTTTGCACATCATATAAAAATGCCAGGGTACTTTTTTGTTGTAATAGTATTGCGTTGACCTGTACAATAACGGTGTTATAAAATTTTAAATCGATGCTTAAATTATTGTAAGCAGCGCCGGTTGTATCAGTTAAAAAAGTATCTACCAAGGCATACTTATTTAAAAGGCTATCGAATATAGCAGCATTGCCGGTACCAATATTTACGCTGGCAATTTTTTGTTGCAGGTTTTTAATAGGTATAAGCTTTTGCCTGTTATTCAGCAAAATGGCTGATGCCGCAATTACCTTTTGTTGCTGAAGCCATTGCTGGTTAATAACATGTTGCGCATGCTGGGCACTGCCCTGGCTTATAAAAACTAATAAGAATAAACAAAAAGGAACTATTCTTTTTAAGAAAGGATATACCATGATTTTACGTTGGGTTAAGCCATTTAATTTAGCACGTTGATAGCCATTTACTTAGGGTAGTAAATACATTGATTGTAAGATAATTATTTTTAATCGGTAACAGCCTATTATATTAAATAAGGCTATACTACTTGCAACATAACAAGTACAAGTAATACTTTCTTTATTTGGTACTGCCTTTTAAAAGAATGAATAAAAACTATGCGGCAGAAAACTTATACCAGGCATCGGGTTAAACAATATCAAAAAAGGTGTACTTATTTTTAGGTAACTGCACTATTTATTAAACCAAAGGCAATGGCTGTAAATTGATGTAGCAATACCAATAAGTAACTCGTAAAGTACGTAGGAAAAACTATAATTTTTAAGTCTGTGCGAATAAGATTGTTAAGGTTTGCTATTTTAATTATAAATAGTTTTTCAATCTGTACTTTTACATACAACCTCAATACTATGCGTTTACTATTCATAGCAATTATAGTCAATTTTTCTGCGCAGGCGCAAACACAAACCGGCTTGCCACTTAACTAT
Organism: Ferruginibacter sp.; assembly: GCA_043788035.1. GTDB lineage: Bacteria > Bacteroidota > Bacteroidia > Chitinophagales > Chitinophagaceae > Ferruginibacter. The sequence goes on from JAYVUJ010000080.1 coordinate 12,673, forward strand.
ATTGGTTATGCACAAAGGTATCCACTTGCAAACCACAACTACCTTTTGGATAGTACGCCAAATAAAAAATGGTCTG
>JAYVUJ010000081.1:0-3490 GCA_043788035.1 Ferruginibacter sp.
GCCTTTATTTACCGGATGGCTTTTATCACCTTCTACCTGTATGCGACCTTGAGCATCTTTGCTGGCAATAATACCACACCCTACTCCACAATAGCAGCAAGTAGTTTTTACCATATTGGGTAGCGTAGCGGCATCTGCATGAAGCATTGCCTCCGTTGCCTGAAGGGATTCCCCCGTCCCCTGAGGGGGAGTAATTTGAATAGTATTATTTTTTTTATCAGTCAAATTGTTGAAAGTATTTTATTGAGCTTTTGTTGTACGGGTTTAAAATAAGTATCGGTACAATAACTGTTTTGTAACCAGGCAAAATCTTTGTGTAAGGCTACTACCTTACCAATAATTACAAGCGATGGCGAGGCAAAAACCCTTCCTTTAAGCGTTGCCTCATAATCATATAAAGAAGTTATATGCACATGCTGCAACGGTGTAGTGGCCTGTTCAATTACTGCCAATAATTTCTCCGGAGCTATATTATTTTTCACAAGGTTTTCAACTACATCATCTAATGTTTCGCTCGACATATAAAAGACCAGTGTATCGGTTGTTTGTGAGAGTTCTTTCCAATACGCTGGTGTTACAATATCCGATTTGTAGGCTGTTAATAACCTGACCGCTGTAGAAAACCCACGGGCAGTTAAAGGGATGCCCGCAAAGGCCGCTGCGCCCAAAGCTGCCGTAACACCCGGTATAATTTCGTAAGGGATGTTATGCTCCACAGCAGTTTGCAATTCATCCAGTATATTAGAAAAGATAGAAACGTCCCCACCCTTTAAACGCACTACCAGTTTGCCTTGCAGCGCATGTTCTACTATGTACGCATTAATACTTTGCTGCGGTGTGCTATATCCCCTGCGGCATTGCTTGCCTACATAAATGATGGTTGCTTTTGGGTGTACATACCTGGCTATTATCTCTTTGCTTACTAACCTATCGGCTAATACTACAGCTGCCTGTTGCAGGTAACACACAGTTTTTACCGTTATCAAATCGGGATCGCCCGGACCGGCGCCCGCCAATATTAGTTTGCCTGTTTGGTAAGTTATTGTAGCCATTTATTTACTGTTATGCTATTTTTAAAACAACGGTTCAATTGATAAGTTTTCTTTCTCGGTAAATAATTGCCCTATTGATTTTTAGTTAAAGATACAGGCATGTTTCTTTTAATTTAAGTCGTTTGTAAAACAGCTTTATCTACAATCGTCCCCTTTGTTATTATTATCTTTTTTGCTGCTGTATATCTTGTGACTAATACAATTAACGATACAACAATAACCGCATAGCCAATGTACTCAAAAGCTTCTACATAGCTAATGGTGGTTGACTTGAATAAGAAGCCAAACAACATACCACCAACATTGCCGCCAGCACCCACGATGCCACTGACCATACCTACATTTTTTTCATTTATAAAAGGCGTGATGGCATACGTTGCGCCATTAGCCATCTTAAGAAATAACGCAAACGTTACCATTGAAATTATCGCCATTGACAGTGAGCCTGCATGGGCAAAAAGAATGATGCCGCAACCTTCCAGCAACAACATCGCTGCAAGTAAGATGCCTTTGCCTTTCATACCATATTTTTTGCCCACCTTATCGGCTGAGATGCCACCCAATGCCCTTGCGAAAATATTCATGAAACCAAAAGTACCCGCCCAAAAACCTGCCGAGCCCTGGCTTAATGTAAATGTATCGGTAAAGTGCAGCGCGGCTACGCCATCAAAAGTTATTTCCATGCCAAAGCACATGGCATAAGCCATTGCTAACGACCATACACGCCAATCAGACAATATGCTCCAGTCTGTTTTTGAAGAAGGTTTTTTCATGCGGTTTATTTCATCGTAATTTCCTTCGGGCGTATCTTTTGTATAACGGTAATACGCTACTGCCATCACTAATAACATAATGCCGGGTATAACCATCGCATACCTCCAGGCTTCTGCTTTGGTATAGCCAAAACCCACGATGGTAGCGAATATTACCGGCATCAGCATGTTTGTTACACCGCCGCCTAAATTGCCCCATCCACCAGCAACCGCATTGGCCGTGCCTTTTATATTTGGTGCAAACATTACAGAAGTATGGAACTGGGTTATTACAAAAGAAGCCCCGACAACTCCTATAGCCAATCGGAATAAAAGAAATGACGTATAGCTATGTGCAAGCCCTACAAGCATTACCGGGAATGCACCGATGAGCAGCAAGGCGGTATATGTTTTACGAGGGCCCCAGCTATCGCATAATTTACCAATTATTAAGCGTGCAAAAATGGTGGCGGATACTGCGGCAATGATCGTGTTGCCAACTTGTGCTTTTGTTAAGCCAAGATCCAACCGTATGGTTGGCATTAAAGGTGCCAACCCGAACCATCCAAAAAAACAGGCAAAAAAAGTTAGCCAGGTTATATGAAAGGTTTTCATTTGAATACCTTTAAAACTAAGCATATTCAATTTAGTGAGCGGTTGGTTATTTATGATGGTTGACATGTTGATTAATTTAAGTTTGACAAATTGAAATACAAAAAACCTTTATTTAAAAAGAAAAGCAGGCTTGATACTGATCATCAAATAACTCCATAAGCCCGTAAGCTTTGCGGTGTTGGGTGTTATATTTTTTGCATACTCCATACTTTTAGAAGCTGCCATTACACTAAACCCATACTCCAGTGTGGTTATTTTATTAAGAGCATAAGTTGTAACCAAATCTACCTCGCTGCCCAGGTATTTGTGAATGGGCGCACCACTGGTATTTTTTTGATTTTTTGCGAGGCTGAAATAATGATAATCTACCTGTGCTGTAAACCTTTTGGTTTTGCTGCCATATTTAATTTTAGCATACGGATTGCTTAAGCCACCTGTGGGAGAACCGGTGCCTACATAAAAATAATCCATCAGCCCCCAGAATTTATGCGGAGTGCCATATAAGGGGTCAAAGCGATGGTTGGTTGTAGAAGATGAAAAGGCATCATTGCCTGAAAGATAGTCGTAGCCAACAGTGTAGGTAAATTTATTTTTTGTATAAGTGATAGAAGTGGTAGTTGTGTAAGCGCTTAACTTTTGTGCATCCCTGTCTTTTCCGGTTTGGTAATAGAAGCCTGCAGTAAATAAGAATGCCTGTTTTTTATCTAATACGCTGGTTAATAAAATGCCGGTTGTAACCCTGCTGTTAACGCCTTTTTGGTTGAACCGTTTTCCATAAATATAACCGGTATCTGCGCCGGCAATATTTTTAACAGAGTCGTTGATATACTTGCCAAAATGATCGGCCAGCACTAAGCCGGCGAGCTTTATTTTATTGAAAGTTTTTGCGGCATATAAAAATTCGAGCGCTTTATAATTTTGGTTTAACCCATTGGTTGATGGCATTGCCTGTAACGCTGGCGAACCAGTTTTGGAGCTTAACCCAGCGGCATTGCTCAATGGTATAAATGAAGCAGGCGTTGGGGTTAAATTACCGCGGCTATCTTTTGTATAAGGCATTACATTGGCTGG
>JAYVUJ010000082.1:0-5576 GCA_043788035.1 Ferruginibacter sp.
CCAGACTGCCATCCACTACCGGTAGAATATGCTGCGATAACTTATGCCATTGATGGGTTAAACATCACTGTAAGGGTAGAAGTACACACCATTTATAAAACTGGCGTTGAGGTAGAAGCCATGCACGGCGCGGCTGTTACTGCACTGACCATGTACGATATGCTAAAGCCGATTGATAAAGGCGTTGAGATAAATAATGTAAGGCTCGAAAAGAAATCAGGTGGTAAAACAGATATGCTGAAAGTTGGGGAAGCGAGTATTAAGTGTGTGGTCATTGTTTGTTCCGATACTGTATCAAAAGGCGAAAAGGAAGATACTGCTGGTAAAGCAATTATTTTAAAACTGCATAAATTTGGTATTGAAACTACCGTGTACGAAGTGATCGCGGATGATTTTGACAAGATACAATCCACCCTAAAGCAATTTTGTAATGATGCTATTCAGCTACTGATTTTTACTGGTGGAACAGGGTTGTCTTCAAGGGATAATACCCCCGAAGCTGTGGAGCCTTTACTGGATAAGCTGGTGCCAGGCATTATGGAAACAGCACGTAATTATGGGCAGCAGCGTATGCCTTATGCAATGCTGTCCCGCGGTGTGGCGGGCTTTGCAGGCAATACATTGGTACTTACTTTGCCAGGCTCTAAAAAAGGAGCAGAAGAAACCATCGATGCAATTTTTCCACAGGTACTGCATTTATTTTCAGTTAAAAAAGGTTTGCAACATTAGGTAGAGGCAGGACGAATAACAATGCAACATAGCTTTATATGGGCCATCTTTTATAAATTGTACCTCTACAAAACAAAGTTTTTATTTCTGGTGTTTTCATCTTAATGATATTTTCCCTTTTACTTTCGCATCTACACAAATAATCATGACAAAAATTTTATTGCTTGTTGCCCTATTGCTTTCTATTAAAAGCTCTGCCCAAAAAATTTATGGTACAATTTTGAATGATAAAGGCGACCTGCTGCCTTATTCTTCAGTTACCATCAAAGGCACAACAATAGGCGCCAGCGCTAACAACAGGGCTAAGTTTGCTGTTAATGTAACGCCCGGAAACTACATAGTAATTTGTCAGCATATTGGTTATACAACGCAAGAGAAAAAAGTAACTATCACTACTATTGACCAGGAAATTAATTTTGTTTTGCCCGAACAAAAGTTAATGATGAAAGAAGTGGTCATCAGAAGCAATGGGGAAGACCCTGCTTATCAAATTATAAGGGAAGCAATAAAGAAAAGGAATTTTTATGGCAAGCAAGTTAGCTCCTTTAGCTGCAACCTTTATGGCAAAGACATGATAAAACTGCGCCACCTGCCAACAAAAATTTTCGGGATGAAAGTAGGCGTAGATGACCGTGAAGAAATGATGCTTGATACCATGGGGCAAGGCATAATTTATTTATCGGAATCTATAGCAAAAATCACCGTGCAACAACCCCAAAAATTTAAGATGCAGGTGGTAAGCAGCAGGGTGAGTGGTAGCAATGGGTTTGGTATAAGCTTCCCTACATTTATTAGCTTGTACCAAAACAATGTACCCATTTTTGCAGAACAACTCAATCCACGCGGCTTTGTTTCGCCCATTGCCGATGGAGCCATTGGCTTTTATAAGTTTAAGTTCCTCGGCAGTTTTTACGAAAACGGCAAGGAGATAAATACCATACGCGTAACACCACGAAGAAATTATGAGCCCTTATTTTCGGGCATCATCAATATAACAGAAACTGATTGGCGCATACATAGCTTTGATTTGGTGCTAACAAAAAAATCACAATTAGAAGTGATAGATACCCTTCAAATAACACAATTCTTTGTTCCGGTAAACGATGATGTATGGCGGGTAAAAAACCAATTGCTGCATTTTAATTTTAACCAGCTTGGCATAGATGCCATCGGTAATTTTGTAAATGTATATTCTAATTATGATGTGGCACCAAACCTTAAAAAAGATTATTTTGACAGGGTAATAATCAAATACGACACTAACGTAAATAAAAAATCAAAGGCTTACTGGGATACGATACGCCCTGTGCCATTAGAGAAGGAAGAAGTAAAAGACTACCAGATAAAAGATAGCCTGTTTGAGGTACAAAGAGATTCTATAAACAGCAGGCATACAGTAGATTCTTTACGCAAGCGCCAGGGGAAAGTGAACCCATTACAATTTTTTTGGAGTGGCATTAACCGCACTCATTATGGAGATTCGGGCAGGTATAACTGGGGCATTGGGCCACTTATAAAAAACCTGGAATATAACACAGCCGAAGGTCTATCGCTAAACCTTACAGGCTATTTTGAAAAATACGTAACAAAGTCCGGGACTGATATTTCAATAAAACCAACTTTACGCTATGGCTTAAGCAACAAGCATGTGAATGCATGGGTAGATGTCACTTTACGCAATAGGGACTTTGAAATCGATAAAAAAATAAAGCGCCAGGAATGGGCTTTTTCTGGTGGAAAAAGAATAAGCCAGTTTAATAAAGAAAGCCCTATAACGCCAGTTGTTAATAGTTTTAGTACGTTGCTGTATGGCGATAATTTTATGAAGACCTACGAGAATTATTTTGCTGCCGCAGGGTTTACAAAAAAATATGAAAGTGGTTTCAAGTTTACCATAAAGGCTTTATACGAAGACAGGATACCTTTAAACAACACAACAGATTTTACGCTGTTTAAAGATTCGAAAAAGAATATCACACCTAACTATCCATTCGAAAAAATACCCAATCAATTTCCCCGGCACCAGGCAACAATTGTAAGCGCAGAAATTAGCTTTAAGCCAGGGCAGCAGTACATCCAGTTTCCTCATAGAAAAATAGCTATCGGGTCAAAATATCCAACATTTAGTATAAGTTATACAAAAGGCATAAAAGGTATTTTAGGCAGTGATGTAAACTTTGATAAATGGAAAGGTGGCGTAGAAGGCGACAAAAATTTCAGGCTCGGCGGGCTATTAAAATACAATGTAACCCTTGGAGGTTTTCTTAACCGCAAAGAAGTATTTATACAAGATTACCAGCATTTTAATGGCAACCGTTCTACGTTGGCAGGCGAGTACCTTAATAGTTTCCAGTTATCATCTTATTACGAAAATAGTACTACGGCAAGTAAATATGGCATCATTCATTTAGAACATCATTTTAATGGCTTGCTAACTAATAAAATACCATTCTTCAACCGCCTAAACTGGAACCTTGTTGCGGGCACCAATACCTTTTACGTAAACACTAAAAGCAATCATACGGAGCTATTTTTCGGCCTGGAAAATATCCTTAAAATATTTAGGATAGATTATGTGTATGGCTTTGAGAACGGCGGAAGAACAAAAGCAAGTGCCATCAGCATAGGCTTTGGCGGCCTATTAGGCGGATCACTTAACAGCGTAGTTAAAAACGGCGAAAAGTCTAATGGTTTTTAGTTTTTAGTTACTTGTTTTTTGTTGATAGCATTCAGTATTGAGAGCTGTTATATAGGCCAAAACAGTAAATGCCATAAAATTATTAGCAGTAAGCTAACAGATGAGATGCTTTAAAAACTGCGAAAAGTTGTACGATCTTAAAAATCTTTTAATTTTTATTTTTTAATTAATGTAGCTTTATGCCTCAAATTTGGTTTGCCTGCAAGCATCCAATCTTAAAAGATTTTCCGGCTTTACCGGAATCAAATTATTATGGCGGTACTACATAACAGGGTATCCCTGGCGGAGCTTAAAATAATATTGTACCAGGAAACTACGCCTCGTACAACCCTTTCATTTTACCAATATTTTGCAATTGCAGATACAAAGCAATTCCGCGACGAGTTGTATGCTGCATTAAACGCACTAAAAGTTTTTGGGCGTATTTACATTGCGCCCGAAGGAATCAATGCACAAATAAGCGTACCCGCAGATAATTTAGGAGCCTTTAAAAATTACTTGTATTCCATTGAGCCCTTGAGCGGGCTACGGTTGAATGTTGCCGTAGATGATGATGGTAAATCTTTTTGGGTATTAAAGATAAAAGTTAGGGAAAAGATAGTGGCTGATGGTATTGCCGACGAAACGTTCAGCATGCAAAAAAAAGGTAATTATGTAGATGCTTTGCAGATGAATCAACTGATGAATGATGAAAATACCGTAGTAATAGATATGCGCAACCACTACGAATATGAAGTGGGCCATTTTGAAAATGCGATAGAGATACCTAGCGATACTTTCAGGGAACAACTGCCTATGGCTGTAGAGATAATGAAGGATAAAAAGGACAAAAACATTATTATGTACTGCACCGGCGGCATACGTTGCGAAAAGGCAAGCGCCTACATGCTGCACAATGGCTTTAGCAATGTGTTTCACTTACAAGGGGGCATTATTAATTATGCAAAGCAGGTAAAAGAAAACAATGAAAGCAGTAGATTTATAGGCAAAAACTTTGTGTTTGATGACAGGCTGGGGGAACGCATAACACCCGATATTATTGCTCAATGCCATCAGTGCGGCAAGCCTGCCGATACACACACCAACTGTAAAAACGAAGCCTGCCACTTACTATTTATACAATGCGCCAACTGCGTCAAAGCCTTTGATGGCTGTTGCAGTGAAGCCTGCAAAATAGTGTATAACTTACCACAGGAAGTACAAAAAGAACTGCGCAAAGGCATTGAAAAAGATAGCATGATATTTAATAAAAGCAAGCATAGATTAAGGCCAAGGATACAAATGCAGCCTCCTGGCCCTCCAAAAGAGGGCTATTAATCCCTGATAATCAATATAGTTTTCTTAAGCCGCTGCAGAGATATAATTTGGTTGCAAATTTTTTATATAAACTATGCCCTATGTATTCCCTTTTATTTTTTCCACGACAAATGTTACCGATTTTAATTAAAAGAAAGTTTTACCCTCAAAATTTTCTTTATACTCTCCAATTTGAATGCGCTGGAACCCTCCTTTGGAGGGCGGGGAGGCTTTGCTGGGCTTTGCTATTGTGCATTACTCTACCCACTTAATACAAACCGGGCTAGGCACTTCAATACGTTTACCCGTGTCTGTCAGCACGCCTGTTTTTCTGTTAATTTTAAAGATGATGATAACATCGCTACGTTGGTTAGCTACTAATAAAAAATTTCCCGTGGGGTCAAAATTAAAGTTGCGGGGCGATTTGCCCAAGGTGCTTTGGAAGCCTACAACAGTTAATTTGCCTGTGGTTTGGTTAATGCTGAAAATGGTGATATTGTTGGCTACACCACGGTTGCTGCAATATAAAAACTTGCCATCATGGGATACATGTATGTCTGCGGCACCAACCTCCCCTTTAAAATCTTTTGGCAAAATGCTTATATCCTGAAGCTTTGCCAGCCTGCCATTTTCGTAACGGTATGCAATTACGTTGGCACCCATTTCTGTTATTAAGTAAGCGTATTTTTTGATAGGTGCAAAATCAAAATGCCTTGGGCCTGCGCCACCTGCTGTTGCGGCAAATGGTGTTGGTGCCGGAGTAAGGTTACCAGTAGTTTTATTTACCTGGTAAATCATTACTTTATCAATACCCAGGTTGGGTACAAACAAATAATTATTATCGGGAGATAAA
>JAYVUJ010000083.1:0-4159 GCA_043788035.1 Ferruginibacter sp.
CCTTTTTCATCTTTAATAGCTACTTTTTTGCCCTTCAACATAGCGGTTAATTTACCACCTGCTACAGTTGTAAGGGTTGCTACGCCATTGCCATCTTTAATCAGTTTTATTAAGTCTGCGGCACTTACTTTACCTGCAACAACATGGTAAGTAAGCACGCCTGCAAGCATTGCTTTGTTTTCTGGCTTTAACAACGTGGGCACTGTACCTGCCGGCAACAAATTAAATGCTTCGTTGGTTGGAGCAAATACTGTAAATGGACCTGCGCTTTGTAAGGTTTCAACAAGTCCCGCAGCCTTAATAGCAGCTACAAGCGTTGTATGGTCTTTACTGTTAGCTGCATTGGTAACAATATCTTTTGAAGGATACATTACAGCTCCACCTACCCTAACTGTTTTTTCTTTTGATTTGCTTTGCATTTGTGCAAAGGAAACATTACTAAATAAAGCTGCAGTTGCAACGATCATTAGTGTCTTAAATTTTTTCATTTGTGCTGATTTTTAATTTTGAATTTAAATTTGATTTATTTTATTTACGTGGCATTCTGGATAATGGATTTATATAAATAAACATTACTTAATTATTTTGCCTGCTAAGATTATATTTAAAGAATAAATGCTTTTCTCAAAAAATTATCATCTTTAAAAAATATCCCTATGATTGCGAGTAAGCCATAAATGATATATGGATCTAGTAGAGTTTTATGGTAAGGCAACATTTGCTATTTATTGGTTAAAAAATAAATAGCAGTTAAACAACCTGTTTATAGCTATTTTAAAGGGTTTAATTATTGTTAAATAAAATGAAAAAATTGTGCCCTGGGACAAAGCGTTAGTTAAAGAATAAATTTATAAAATGTAGTAAATAAAAAACAGCTCACTAACCCGGTATTAAAAAGTATAAAAAACAGTAATTATAATTTTCCCATTACAAACATGGGACCTTTCGGAGAAGTATTGTCTACTTCACTTTCCAGGGTTACAGCAAATGCTTCAGCATGCCCAAAAGTTTTCATTTTTTGTATGCGGTATTTGTCGCCTTTTTTTGATGTTAGTATCATACCACCACTCACTGGCTTACCATCCACAATGCCCCATAACTGATACTTTTTGCCTGAAGGTAGATCCGGTAAATTACTTGGGTCAATGTAAACTTCACCAGTGTTTTTGAGGTAAAAAATTTTAGCTTCCGCATTAGGAGCAGCATCTAAGCCATGTAACGAAACAGGTACGCTATATTTATTCTGCACTACCGACATATGGCTTTCCATTATCTTATTATCCTCTTTTAAAATTGCCAGTTCCTTTAGCGTTTGTTGTAATTGTAAAATGGCAACTTCATTCTTATTATATCCTACCACATTAATCGCCAGGCTTCCTAACAGTAAAAGTATAGTAGCTGCAGCAGCATATTTCCAATAAGCGGGTAGTACAATAATTTTTGCAGGTTCATTTATCTCACCAGCTGCCAAAGGAATAATTTTATTTTCCTCCTCATTTAGGCGTGCAAATATCTTAACTTTTACAGATGCATCTGGTTGTACTGCATACGCATTTGCATACAGCTCCATGTCATTTTCAATCTTAGCTAACTCGTCTGCTACTTCGGGGTATTGAGCGGCATATTTTTGCACCAGTCCAACTTCTTGGGCAGAAGCTGATCCGGTGGCGTATAGCTCCAATATTCCTGATAATATAATGTCGTTTGCTTCCAATTATTATGTGTGTTGTAACATTTTCCTTAGTTCTAAAATTGCTGTCCTCATCCTTGTTTTTACTGTACCCAGAGGTATACCTATATATTTTGCAATTTCATCTTGCGTATATCCGTTAAAGTAGGCCATGTCTATAATAATACGCTGGTCGGGCTTCAAATGAGCAAGCTGTTTTCGTATACCTAGTGAATCATATTTTGTTATGCTGATGCTGTGGTCTTGAAGATTATTTACGGAGATTTCATCTCCCGAGATTTTACTTTGCTTTTTATAGCCTTTGCTTCGCATCATATCGATAGTGAGGTTGCGTGTAAGATTTAGCATCCAGGTAAACAAGCGCCCCTTGGATTTATCGTAGCTGGCAAAGTTGTTCCATATTTTTACAAAAGCTTCTTGAAGTATATCTTCGGCAAGGGTAACATCCTCTACCATACGGTATATAATGTTGTTGAGCGCAGGTGCATAATTATCATATAAATAAGAGAATGCTGGCTTATCCTGCCGTTGTAAAAGCTGAACAAGTTCTTCCTCGCTATATTTATTTAGATTTTGCAAAAATTGGGGTGTAATTTAAAGTTGCTAAAATAATAGTTTTAAATATCTACTGCCATAACGTTGTAAATCAAATTATGTTTATTAATGGCAATTATAATGTTCAATTTTTATTATGCATCAAATATATCCAAAAAGCTTGCCTTTATCTAAAAAACAAGCTTTTAAGTAGGATTATAGACACTTTATTAGTAGGGCAATAGTAATCCGCTTATTGGTTAATAGTTTTTAAAATCTAAAGTTAAAAGCTATATAATATTTTAGCTGGTATGTAAGCGTTTTGGTGCAAGAGGTGTTGGGGCAAAAACTGGTCACCATAAAGCATTTTTAAAAGGTGTAATCAGCCACATATTCCTGTTATTAAATGGGGTTTTTAAAAGCATGTATTGGGGTAAAAAATTTCACAAAACTTATGCATTAACTTTTTCCACTTCATACACGGGGCTAAATAAATACATTTTACCTGTTGATATTTCCTTGCATTTAAAGCGTTTTCGTACTTTTTCTTCTTTTATAAATAACCTGCCCCCTTTAACTTTAAAATGTGCCCCCATTGCAAGCGCTTCTAGTAAAACCACGCCTTCTTTCTTTTTATCATACTTATGCAATATCCTTAACAAAGCAGTATCTGCACAACTACTAGCTGCCGGGTTTTGTAATGTGTTAAATAATGTTTGCTGTATATCCGAAGGAAAAATATGCTTTGCGAGAAATTGGGCAAGTATTTTACTGAATTCATTTTTCCACTCTTGCCCATGCGCCTGAACCCGGTGACCATAACGTTCGTAGGTAAACAAATGAGCTAACTCGTGCAATAGGGTAATTAAAAAAGCAAAAGGATTTAAATTTCCATTTACACTTATACGGTGATTTTTACCGGCAATAGAATTGCGGTAATCGCCGAGAACAGACTGGCGCTCACGTGTAATAGTAAGCTGCACTTTATAATGAAGCAAGTAGTAGCATACTTCTTCAAAACTGCCATCGGGCAAATAAACTTTTAGCTGATGTAACGGGGCTTCCTGCTTAGGCATTTTTTTGCTTATTCAGTTTAGTAACAAGGCTAACTTCTACGGCCAGGTAAATAAGGTAAAGCAACATGCCGGCAAATACACTTGTTTGGCTAAATGCAGGACCCATAATAAACCAATAAATAATAATAGCGATAATACACACAAACATCTTAATCATCATGCCTGCCATAACACTACGTATAAAAACATTAGGATTAGTGTTAAGCAACGCCTTTTGATGAATAAAAAAAGTTATCAAATTAATAACAAGGAATAAACTATTGGCTATTATAAGCACTGCGTCATCTATACCCCACTTTGTAAGCATAGTTTTAAACGCTATAAAAAAAACATTGCAAATAATAAATACCAATAGCAGCGGCAATAAAAAATTTCTTTGGACCTTCATTAATACTTTGGTTGATGATTAGCTGTTTACTGCAGTGGCCAATTCAACATTTAACTCTACAACATTAGCACCCATATGGCAACGCCCGTTAAAAGTTGCTGAAGGCTCTACCTCCAGTTTGCCTGCAAAGATATCGCCATCTACGTTACATTTACCACGAAGCTGCAATACTTCTTTTATATCCATTTGCCCGGTTACTTTACCCAGCACATCGGCGTTTCTTCCCCTAATAGCGCCTTCCACATTGCCTTCTGCGCCAATTAATACCTTTGCCCTTGCAATAACATTGCCTATTAAAGTACCGTCAATCCTTATATCGCCGGTACTTTCTATATCTCCTGTGATGGTAGTACCTGCGCCAATTATGGTTGTGCTTCCTGTGGATGGGTCGCTTGAAGTAGATTTCATTTTGGAATTAAACATGATATTGGTTTTTAAATTTAAAAGTTATTGGAATTGTAAATATTTTGA
>JAYVUJ010000084.1:0-4674 GCA_043788035.1 Ferruginibacter sp.
GTCATGCTGCAAATTAAAACAAAGCCTTAACCTAAAGCGCAAGCCTTGTATTTTATTTTTAGTAAGAAGGTATTTTACAGAATCATTTACAACCTATAACTATGTACATTAAAATTTATTTTGACGATAAGCCTATTTATTTATGCGATGCGCTTACTAAAGGACTGGAAGAAATTTTGCGCCATCCGGATGCTATTTTTATAGATGAGTTTTCTACGCCGGCCATCAATTCGCTGCTGCACGAAATAACCAAGCCCGATTTTCATGCGGGTGTATTGCTGCATGAAAATTTACCCGATTTAATGAAAGCTTTTTGCAAGCATTTTACACCAATAGAAGCAGCCGGTGGGATAGTACAGAATGATGAAAAAGAAATTTTATTTATTTACCGTTTGGGCAAATGGGACTTGCCCAAAGGAAAAGTAGAAAAAGGCGAAAACCTTGCAGCCACTGCTGTACGGGAAGTTGAAGAAGAAACAGCAGCACACAATTTAATATTAGTAAGCAAGGTGGGCGAAACGTACCACACGTATAATGCTTACGGAAAACATTATTTAAAAACTACACATTGGTATTACATGACCTGCCCATCCGGGCAAAAACTTATGCCTCAAACAGAAGAAGATATTGCCGCTATAAAATGGGTAGCTTTAAATAACCTTGCAGAACCGATGAACGATACCTACCCTTCAATAAAAGATATTATGGGTGTGTTTGCAATGAGATATTGATTGGTATGCAGTGACTTCGCCGGGCCGCGGCCTGGTCTGCAGGGTATTACAATTCAGCAAAGTATTACAATTTAGCAAACACATTGTAAGGGTTAGGCGATGAATATTATTTTGTTGGAATATACGTTTTTTTGCAGACCTTCCCTTTTAGGGCACAGCCTGATAATACAAGTTGGGGATGGCTTTTACAAATTGGCACAAGCCCCATAATGCATAATTAAAGATCCCTGAAAAACAAATGTTCAAATGTGGGACGCCTATGAAGATGCACATGGCTGTGTATTTGCCGGTACAACAAAAAAAATGATAATTAATTAATTGATAGTTGATAATAAAAACGGACTTTGCCTTATTGGCTTCGCATCTATATTAAAAATGCCTTTACTACTTTCCGGTAAAAATAGTACTTAAAAAGCCTTATCTAATATGGCTACCGTTAGCCGGCTAATGCAGATTAATTTGTTTAGTTCATCGTGGATCTTTATATCCCACACATGCGTGTTCCTTCCTAAATGCAATGGCGTTGCGGTGGCTACGACATAACCCTGGCGTACACTACGAACGTGATTGGCATTAATTTCCAGCCCCACGCAAATAAATTTATGAGGATCAATTACCAGGCTGCTGGCTATACTGCCCGCGCTTTCTGCAAGGGCACAACTTGCACCGCCGTGCAACAGCCCATAAGGCTGCTTAGTGCGTTCATTTACGGGCATTTTTATTTTGATGTAATCACTTCCTAACTCCGTCCACTCCATGCCTAAATGCTCGCCCATGGTGCCGGGAGAAAGATTTTGCAGTTCTTCAAACTTTACAGATTTGTTGAACCAAATAGCGTTGGGTGCAGGCGTTGATTTCATGTGACAATAATTAATTAATTACTTTTTAGCGATTGAAAGATTGACCGCTTCTGGCAAAAACTGAGATACGTCTCCCCCATTCTTATACACATCCCGTACCAGTGTTGATGCTACCGAAGTAAACTGCGGAAGGCAAGTTAAAAAAACTGTTTCTATATGCCCTTCCAGGCTTCGGTTCATATCTGCAATGGCTTTTTCGTATTCAAAATCGTTTACGTATCGTATGCCCCTTAAAATAAAATTGGCACCTACTTGTTTACAGCAATTTACGGTTAGCCCATCGTACAAAACAGCTTCTACTTTTGGTTCATTTTTGTAGATATCCTTTACCCATTGCAGCCGCAGCTCTTCGCTGAACATAGGTACTTTATTTACGTTGCGGCCAATGCCTACTATTACCTTATCAAATAAGGGCATGGCCCTGTTAATGATATCGATATGGCCCAACGTAACGGGATCGAATGTTCCGGGAAAAAGGCAGACTCTACTCAATTGATAATTATTTTATCTGACAATGGGTAATGGTATAATTGATAATTTTTTTCGTTGCTAAAATTAATCAAAATTTGGATACACTACAATTTGGCAATAGTATCAATTATCCATTAAAAAGTTATCCATTAATAACGGTGCTGCTTTTGGGAGATAGCAGGTACAGCACCGCCATCCTTACTGCTACGCCATTTTCTACCTGTTGTAAAATTATGGAGCGGTTGCTGTCTGCCACATCACTATCAATTTCTACCCCACGGTTAATGGGGCCTGGGTGCATAATAACAATTTCTTTTGGCAACCCATCCAGTATTTTTTTGGTTACGCCGTACGCTAAATTATATTCCCTTAGCGAAGAAAATAATACCTGGTTTTGCCTTTCCAATTGTATGCGCAATACGTTTGCTACATCGCACCATGCGAGTGCTTTTTGCAGGTTGTACTCTACTTTAACTTTAAGTGCTTCGGCTATGTATTTGGGTATCAATGTTGGTGGGCCTGCCACCATTACTTCGGCACCCATTTTTTTAAGCAGGTAAATGTTGCTTAAAGCTACACGTGAGTGCATGATGTCGCCCACCAGTACAATTTTTTTACCTTCCAGCGAGCCTAGTTTTTCTTTTATGGAAAACGCATCCAGCAAGGCTTGTGTGGGATGTTCGTTAATACCATCGCCAGCGTTTACGATTGCCGCAGGGATATGCTTTGCTAAAAAATGAGGGGCACCACTAGCACTGTGGCGCATTACTACCATATCGACCTTCATGCTAAGGATGTTGTTTACGGTATCCAGCAGGGTCTCTCCTTTGGATACTGACGAGCCAGAAGCTGTAAAATTAATGGTATCGGCACTAAGCCTTTTTTCGGCAAGCTCAAAAGATATCCTGGTGCGGGTACTACTTTCGTAAAACAAATTTACGATGGTAATATCACGTAACGAGGGCACTTTTTTAACAGGCCTTTGTAAAACTTCTTTGAATTGTGCGGCAGTAGATAAAATAAGAGAAATATCTTCTTGTGTAAGATCCTTAATGCCCAATAAATGTTTGGTAGATAGTTGCATTAAGAGACAAAGCTAATAGATTTGTTTGAATTGTTTGCGTTGAAAGGTAAAAATTTATTGGATGGTTATTTTTATGGCGCCGATACTCATTATTATCCTACTCAATACAAAATAACCTGCTCCTTATCCCACTCTACTTTTACTTTTTGCGATACTACTGTGTCCACCGACTTACCGAAATAATCTGGATGTATTGGCAGTTCCCTACTAAAGCGCCTATCCACCAAAACACATAACTCTACTTTTTGCGGGCGGCCAAAATCCTGCAGGGCATCCAACGCGGCACGGATTGTACGGCCAGTATATAGCACGTCATCAATTAAAATAACCTTTTTTCCTTCTATCGAAAATGGAATGTCTGTATTGTTGCCCACATGCAGTTCCCGCCGTATGTCATCCCTGTAAAATGTAATATCTAAAATACCATAGGTAACTTTTTCGCCAGGGTATAGTTTTTGTATATTGTCTACTATCAATTTGCTTACCTGCACGCCACGTGGCTGCAAGCCTATAAAAACCAATTCATTTAAATGCTGATGGTTCTCCATTAATTGGTTGGCCAGGCGTAAAATGGTAAGGTGCAACTGTTGCTTATCTAAAATCGTTATCAAGTTTTAATTTTATAAAGCGAATTTATTATTTATTAACCGATTAAAAAAGTTATCCGTTTTAAGAAGGCTTTTATTTTGCACAATAACAACTATCAGCAACGTATATAAAGCAGTACATCCTGGCTTACTATACATATTTCGCAGGTTTTGTACGGCAAAAATAGGTAAGCATCAATAAACCAAAATAAAGGGTTATCAAATTGACCTATAGCAACAGCGGCAAATCGTTTCAGGTAACATTGCATTAATCCATTTTTGGCGTGCCCCAAGCCGCGGCGGCAAGGGGGCGGGCTATCATTCCAAAATCCGCAGCGCCAGAACTACCTTTTGGCTTCGCTATCCTAACAGCTTACGGCGATTTGCGTGTTTTCCCCATCTATACCTCACGCGGCGGGTGCAATAGCCTACAGCAGTAGCCGTCAACTTACACCGTAAGGCATACCAACTAATTTATTAATGGAGCATACTTTCAAAAGTCGGCAGTATACTAGCAATGGTAACCTACAAAAGCGTGTATGCACATAAAAAAAGCTGGCAAGTAATGCTGGTTAAATAGCTGCGGTAAACCAATTTATCAGCATCCTGCTACAACTTAATTACAAGCCCACTTTGTAAATATTTTATTACGTGTAATTAATGGTTATTTATAAATGAAGCCAGGTTTTAAATTTACAGCACCAGCTGTATATAAAGTTTATCAAGTGTTTGTTGCGGGTCAACACAAAAGCCCGGGTGTGTTTTTGATGTTTGTATAACCGTGCTCCTGGTAGCAGTAAGCCATCTAAACCTGCCCGCAAGGTCAAGCTTTGCAATTGGCCCGGCATTGCTATCGCCCTTGCATACACGCTCTAACGCATGTAGGTTCTGCAATAATTCTTTACCATTTATATCCTCGCACAAAGCTTTTAGCCGCTGTT
>JAYVUJ010000085.1:0-7240 GCA_043788035.1 Ferruginibacter sp.
ATGGCTATTGTATGCGGCTCTTCGTGCCATACAGCGGTTGTGTTGATGATGATATCATTGTAGATGGCTAATAGTTCCGGCACATCTTGTGTAGTTGCACTGCGGATGGAGATGCCCTTGATTGTTGAAGAGTTGCCCCCATCTCCGCTAGCTAGCGGAGGGTTATTTGAAAAGCATTCGTTATTTTCCATGATCAAATATTTTACGCTTGCTTTTGTTTATACTTTTCTGCCTTACAAATATTTTAAACAAAGCTCATTTAAAAACATAAGTACAAGCGTGCGACGCCAACGCAGTGCCACATAGCTGCTAAATTAGGCGGGACAATAAAAATCCTAGTTAAGAATTAAAAATTAATGATTAAGAATTCTTTTGGTTCATGGCTTTATGACTAGACTGAGTTGTTGAATAAGCCCAACCAAAAACAATAAACCAACGAAACAAAACGCCGCTATTTTTTCATTGCTTGCTTAAACTGTAGTAGCAACGACATGTCTTTTACGCCGGGCTCTTTTTCAAATTTACTGTTGATGTCTACACCTAAAAAATCTACGTGCTTGAAGGCTTTTATTTTAGCCGCATCTTCTATGCCGATGCCGCCGCTAAGGAAGAAGGGCTTTTCAATTTTGCTCTTTTTTACCAGCTTCCAATCGAATTGCTTACCGGTACCGCCAGATATGCCATCCTTTGCGGTGTCGAATAAATAATAATCGCACACGGCGTCGTAATCCGCTACCAGCTCATCTATTGAGCTAGTGCTAGCATCAATGCCAAATACTTTTATAACCTCCACGTCTTCCTGTAATTCTTCGCATAAATCAGGTGTTTCATCGCCGTGCAACTGAACCACATCCAGCCCATAGTCTTCTACCGCTTCTATTATTTCATCGTAGCCTGCATTTACAAATATGCCTACTTTCTTCACATCAAAATCAGTTGATTGCAATTCGTCTTTAGCGATTTTGCCTACCACATAGCGGGGCGATCCTTTATAAAAATTTAAGCCTGCAAAATCAATATTCAAGCCATCTAATTGCTGCAATTGTTTTAGCTGTGTAATGCCACAAACCTTAATGTTCATCTTTTGTGTGTTTTATAATTGTTGTATAAATTTTTTGATTAACGGCATATCTTTAACACCGGGCAATAATTCAAATTTACTATTTATATCTACTGCAAAAAGTGCTTTGCCCTCGGGGCGCATGCTAAATTCTTTCAGCTTTTCCACATCGGTTGGTTCTATGCCGCCGCTTAAAAAATAGGGCTTGCCAACGGTTACGTCATGCAGCATTTGCCAATTAAATTTTTTGCCGGTACCGCCGTACCCCGCGCCTTCCGTATCAAACATAAACATATCGCACACTTCCATATAATCTTTTATCCTCCAGGCAATGTGGTCGGTTTCCGTTATCCTAAAAGCCTTTACCACGCTGATGTAGTCGGCAATTTTTTCGCAAAGCCTAGGGGTTTCATCACCGTGCAGCTGTACCATGTGCAGCCTGCATTCATCTACCATTTGCAGCACTTCTTCTACCGAAGCATTTATAAAAATTCCAACTTTATTAATATTGTTTTGCCTTTTTATATGGCTCGTAGTCATTTGGCGCAGCACATACCGTGGCGATTTTGGATAAAAAATCAGTCCGGCAAATGTAGCTCCGGTCTCTGGTAATGTTATCAATTGGTCTTCCTGGGTGATGCCACAAACTTTTACTCTCATATTTAACGCTCCTGCTTGTTTAATTGTTGAACAAATTCGGCAAAAGCAATCGTTGGGTTAGCTTGTTTCATAAAATTTTCTCCAATTAAAAACCCTTTAAAACCAGCTTTTTTGAAGATACTGATTGTTTCTATATCATGGATGCCGCTTTCGGCAATTTTAATTTTATCATCGCCTATTTTTTTGCTCAACGCAATAGACCGGTTACTATCTACTGTAAACGTTTTTAAGTCGCGGTTGTTTACGCCTATTATTGCTGTTGCTGCGCAAATGTGCTGTAACTCTTCCTCCTCATGTATTTCAAGCAGAACTTCCAGTTGCAAAGATTGTGCAAAGATGGCTAGTTGCTGCACTCTTTCTGGCGTAAGGCAGGCTGCTATCAACAAAATAACATCCGCACCCATAGATTTGGCTTCGGCTATCTGGTATTCATCAATAATAAAATCTTTACGCAGGATAGGTATATTATTTACCCTTGCTTTGATGAGGTCGCTGGCATTTCCACCAAAAAAATGATTGTCTGTCAGCACCGATAAACAACTGGCGCCATATGTGGTGTAGCCTGTAGTTACTTCTACCACATCGGCGGTGTCATTAATAATGCCTTTTGAGGGGGACTGGCGCTTAAACTCGGCGATAATGCCGGTCTTCGTTTCATCTAACAAAAACTGTTGTAACGAAAAAGTTTCTCTGTTGTAAAAATGGCTCTGCCTCAAAGTATCGATTGATACCAGTGCTTTAGCGTTGGCCACTTCAATTTCTTTATGTGCTATTATTTTATCTAAGATGTTCATGCTTTTGTTTTTACCTCACCCCCGCCCCCTCTCCCTAGGGAGAGGAGAGTTTGGATTGGGCTGAATGACCTATTTTATTAGCTTATCAGGCGGCTATCTTTTTTAATACTTCTAATGCTTTGCCACTTTCCAAGCTTTCAACTGCCAGTTGATAGCACTCTTCATAGCTATTGTACTTACCGGTACATTGCAGTGCCATGGCTGCATTAGCCAGCACTACAGCATTTTGCGACCAGCTGCCCTCTCCTTTTAAAATGGCCTTAAATATGTTTGCTGCTTCTTCTAGCGTATCGCCGCCATAAATATCGGCCGCATGTACGGTACGCTTGCCTAACATTTCTGCGCTCATTATTTTTTCTCCGGTGTTGGTAATTACTTTAGTATCACCAGTCAACGAAATTTCATCGTAGCCATCAAGGCTGTGGATGATGGTAAAATTGGCGTTGGCCTGTTGCAATAAATAATTGTAGATGCGGGCCATTTCTAAATTATAAACGCCTATTAACTGATGTGTAGGAAAGGCTGGGTTTACCATAGGCCCAAGCATGTTAAAAAAAGTACGCACACCCAAATTTTTGCGGATTGGCCCTACAACTTTTAATGCCGGGTGAAATAATGGCGCATGCAAAAAGCAAATATTAGCTTTATCCAATTCCCTGTTCAATATATCGTTGTCACTTTTAAATTTATACCCCAACTGCTCCATAACATTGGATGAACCACTGATGCTGGATGCGCCGTAGTTACCGTGTTTGGCTACTTTATTGCCAGTGCCCGCCACAATAAAGCAACTAAGCGTTGAAATATTGAACGTATTTTTTCCATCGCCGCCGGTGCCTACAATGTCCATAACTTCCTGCCCTTTTACATCTACCCGTACGCACAATTCCAACAGTGCATCCCTAAAGCCTTGCAGCTCCGCAATGGTAATGCTGCGCATTAAATATACGGTTACAAAAGAGGCTATCTCGCTTTCGTTGTATAAGCCTTTTGCCATATTGACCAGCACTTCTTTGGCCTGCTCCGCGCTGAGCGTTTTATGTTCAAATAAATATTGTAATATCTTTTTCATTAGTTAAGCTTTATTTTTTTGCCTGATTTTATTTACGTAATTCCCTCAAAGGGGCACAGGCGTAAAATTTTTTATTATGGCTTTATTATTTTTTCAAGATGCAAAGTGATAATTTATTACGGCACTTACCTTGTTACAATGCCAGCCAGTTGCGCATTAGCTTTTCACCATCTGGTGTTAGTACGCTTTCGGGATGGAATTGAACGCCTTGTACATCAAAGTTTTTGTGCTGCAATGCCATAATGTAACCGTTGTCATCTACCGCTGTAATTTCCAGCTCTTCCGGAAAACCTTCTTTTGCAACTATCCAGCTGTGGTAACGGCCTACTAAAAGCTCTTTGCCTAAGCCTTTTAAAATGGGCGCTTCTTGGTTGGTAATGTTGATATTGGTGGCTACCCCATGATACACTTTATCAAGGTTTTTTAAAGTGCCGCCAAATGCCTGCCCAATTGCCTGGTGCCCAAGGCATACGCCCAGTATAGATTTGGTTGCAGCGTATTCTTTTATCAACGGCAATAACAAGCCTGCTTCTTCGGGTATGCCGGGGCCTGGTGATAAAATTATTTTATCGTACCCTTTTACCTCTTCCAATGCTATTTGATCGTTGCGAAACACCGCCACTTTTTGGAGCGTAATCTTTTCAACCAAATGGACGAGATTGTAGGTAAACGAATCATAATTATCAAACACAAGTATTTTAGGCATTGCAAAAGTTGTATATGAGGATGAAATATTATTATTTTCAGTATGCATGTGGTAGTTTTTAAAAGTTATACAACTACCTCTTCGGGTACGTTTATCAATGCTCCTAATTCGATGGCTTGCTTTAGGGCATTTAGTTTATTATTTACTTCCTGCAGTTCGCTCTCAGGGTTGCTGGCTACTGTTATGCCTGCGCCTGCCTGGCATATAAGCGTACTATCTTTGCTTAAAAAAGTACGTATCATAATGGCGTGGTTGCAGCTTCCATCAAAACCAATGCTACCAATGGCGCCGCCGTAATAACTCCTTACCGTTGGCTCGTTTTCATCAATTAATTGCATGGCCTTAAACTTAGGCGCACCGCTTAAAGTACCTGCCGGAAAACTTACCGCCAACAATTTAAACGGGTTTTTTTCTTCGCCTACTTTGCCGGTTACTTCACTTACCAAATGTATTACGTGGCTATAATAATTTACTTTTTTGTATTGGGTTACTTCCACTTCATTGCACATACGGCTAAGGTCGTTCCTTGCAAGGTCTACCAGCATAACGTGCTCGGCATTTTCCTTTTCGTCGTTCTCTAATTTTATTGCAAGTGCTTTATCTAAATCATCATTGCCCGTTCGTTTAAAAGTACCGGCAATGGGGTGTACAATTGCTTTTCCGTTTTGTACTATTAACTGGCTTTCGGGTGATGAACCGAATAATTTATAATCGCCATAATCAAAATAAAATAAATAGGGGCTTGGGTTAATGCTGCGCAGCGCACGGTAAACATTAAATTCGTCACCGGTAAAAGAACGTTCAAAACGCCTGCTTAAAACAATTTGAAAAACATCGCCTCTATAGCAACTGGCAATGCCATTTTTTACTATCTGTAGATATGCTTCATCTGTAAGGTTAGACGTTTCTTCGCCCTTGCCTTTAAATGGAAAGGCAGGTACATCCTTGCTTTTTATCAGGCTTTCAATTAAGGCAGCTTCGCTTACAATGCCATCTATAGCATTCTCGCAAATAAACAATTCGTTTTTAAAATGGTTGATAGCAATTACATACTGGTAAAGCCTATAGCGCATTAAGGGTATCGCTGCCCCTACTTGGGCGCCTTTACTATTGGGCTCAATTTTTAAATCGTTTAACTTGATAGAATCAAAGAATTGTACTGCATCATAGGTACTGTAGCCGAACAGCCCTTGCGCCACATTTACGGGTTTTGGCGCAACAGCAGCCAGTTCGAAACGCTGCATAAAATCCCATAATAATGTGGGTACTTCTGTAGGGTTTTTAAGGATTATTTTTTCTGGAGGCTGTGCAGGCAACTTAAATTCAATTACCGATTTATTGCGAATTTCTATGCCGGCAATGGCATTGATACCGATAAAAGTATAACTGTTTTCGCCTGCATGAAAGTCGCTGCTTTCCAGCAATATCGTATCCCGAAAACGATCCCTCAACCGCAAGTAAATACCCACTGGCGTGTACACGTCAGCAAGCATTTTTTTGTAAGTAGTTTCTATCCGTATTTTTTTCATACCCGTTTGTTATTTTACTCAGCACCTAGTTTTTATAAGCGTATGTCACCATCGCCTATTTTCCATCAAACAAAAAACCCCAACACAATGTGTCGGGGCCTTAATATAGTTGTATACATACCTAGCAAAGCGACACCATCAAAAATATGATTGCCACCACCAATTGTTTGTATATGTATTATTTATCTTCATTCAGAAATGCAAATATGTAACAGATTTTATTATTAAAAAAACTTTTTTTCTAAAAAGAATAAAAAAGATGCAGCGCTTTATTTGTACCTATACCGTTATTGCACATTTATAAATTACCTTCAACAAAAAACAATTTATGAACCTTATAATATTTGGCGCTACAGGCTTGGTGGGTATGCAGCTGGTAAAACAAGCACTGCATAATGGACATCATGTAAAAGCCTATGGCCGTCATGTTTTTACTTCTAACTTACCCGAAAGCAAAGAATTAGAAGTAATACAAGGCACTTTATTTGATGCGAAAGATGTGAATAAAGCCATCAAAGGCTGCGATGCCGTATTATCTGCTTTAGACGGTGGCACAGATGGCACCGATGTTACCCGTTCACTGGGTATGAAAAACATTGTAGCACAAATGGAAAAAACAAATGTAAAACGCATAATTGGCTTGGGCGGCATAGGGTTATTAAAGGCAGATGGCACCACGCTGATAATGGATACGCCTGAGTTTCCGCCGGAAAATATAGCTGTTAGCCTGGAACATTTAAAGGCTTATAATTTTTTAAAAGCTTCCACCCTAAACTGGTCATTTATTTGTCCGCCAGATATTATTGATGCGGCAGTAACCGGTATTTACACCACCAATGCAGATTACCCGCCAACCAAAAATAAGTACCGCATCACCGCAGGCGACCTTGCCATGTTTATGTTACGAGAAATTACGGCAAATGAATACGTGCACCAAAAAGTAGGTATTTCCAACTAAATTATTTTATGCACCAATTAAACTAAGCTGGCACGGTATTGTCGATCTTTTATATATGAAACAAATTTTATTACTACTTTTTATCGGCATTGCCAGCGTTGCAAAAGCGCAAAAAATAGATAGTATTTATGTAGACTTGTACACTGATAGCTTAAAGAGAGGCACGTACAATTATATTAACATAGATGGGCTGTTACACAACGGGAGGTATTTGCCGTTAGACAGTACCCATTTAACTTTCACCGCATCTGCAGGGCAATTTAAGGGCAATAATTTATGGATAGATAAAGATTTTAAGGACAAAAAAGTATCCATAAAAGTGGTACTTAAAAACAATCCTTCCTTATATAAAGAATTCGACATCTACATCAAACAAAAGCCGGATAATGAAAGGCTAAAAACATCGGCTGAAATATTGGATGAAATTAAGCATCCATCAAAAAATAAACAGTAAAGTTTTG
>JAYVUJ010000086.1:0-4738 GCA_043788035.1 Ferruginibacter sp.
TTCTTGAAGCTAATTAATAATTTCAAATGTATGGGTGGGCGTATAAAAAATTATAAATGAATATGATTTTACAGACGAATTAAATTATCTTCCGCTCTGCCTGAAAAAAATAATGACATTAAAATATATAAACATCAAAAATTACCCGCCCTTGCCCCTAAATTCTTTTTTATGCACATTTTTATTGATAATACTTTTTACGGCACAAACAACTGCGCAACAAACATACAATACAAAAAATATTACCGGCAAAACTTTCATCAGCAAAACGTTGGAGTATTTAAATGTTATCAACGATAGCACGCTTTGCTCCTCTATAAATAACTATAGCGATACTGCCGCTTTTAGCCTGGCGAAAGACTCTTTAATTATCAGGCAACAATATGGTTTTATAGATAAAGATGGCTTTGCAAATACTGTAAAATATTATGGATATAAAATTATCGCCCTTACTATTGATACGGTATTGCTGCAAGGAAACCAGACTGTAAAAATGGCTGCTACCGGTTATGATGGAAGGCTTCTTTTTATAAATATCGATAAACTTAAAGAACCAATAGCTGGCTTTACTTATTTAAAAATGGATTGCAGCAATGCCTGGACAGGAAACAAGTATATAGCAATTGATGCTGATGGAAAGGTTGTACTTACCATTAAAAAATTTGTAAAAAATCATCTCTCTAAAGTTGATAGCAGCATAGCGCCCATAAAAATAAACGGGCAGCTTACGGCAGATGAATTCACTAATTTTAAAGTGCTGCTGTCAAGGTCATTATTATCAAAGCTGCCCGTAAAAAGAGGCTGCCCTATTAACGGGCGGATAGCAAATTTTGATATTGTGATAGGGCCAAAAAAATATATAAGCACTGGCTGCAACCTTAGTTATGTACATGAATTACTTTTTGAATATTTATACAGCCTTGATAGCAATAAGGGATTAATAAAAAAATAATATTCTGCTATTTAGTTAATATTGATACGTATGCTTATGTATAAAAAGCTATTTGATGAAGTACTTTTTAATACTTTTTTTAACGAAATTAATTTTTTAAAATATTATTTATTGGTTATAGTGGCAAAAGCCTGAAAGCCCTTCGGCTAGTGGCATGCCGCTAGCCGAAGGGCTTTATTTATAACTCATCATTGCAATCGTTAATGCTGGTTTGGCATCTGTATCAGTTATAACTTTTGCGTTGTAGTACCTTTAATATTTTATAAATTTGATGATTGATTATTGCAAAAATTAGCAACTGTAAAACGAAAAATGGTGTTTTTCATGTTTTAATTTTTATAAGATAAATGAAATATGTGCCATCATCCTGTTTTTGGCCTTCACAAAACCATTGGCTAAACGCTGTGATAAAGGTGTTTGCCAATTAGCGCCGATAGTTATTTTCCTGAGGGCCGTCTCTACGCCTAAAGTGCCTGATAGTAGCCGTCCGCCAGTTATATCTACTATAAACTTATTGTCGATATCGTGTTTGGATATTTCGTAACTAACGCCTGCGTTTGGCGCAATGGTTACCTTATTTTTTATGTTGAATTTAAAATATAGCTGCGCAGAAGTATTGAGCTTATTGCCATAGTTATAATGGTATTTATTGGCTGTGTTCATTTTATAGTTTGCATATACATTAAGCCCGGCATCCTGCAAGCGGATATCGTACATGGCATTGATAGTAAAATCTGTACTGCGGGTACCTAGTTGAAAAAGATTGGTATTTTCAGTGGATGAACTTTTATCAGCAGGATTGTATTTGCCGGTAGCCAGCTTTAACCCGCCACCTACCCATAGACTTTGGATCAATAATTTACTGCTATCGAATATATCCCTTTTGTTGAGTAGTTGATAAAAGCCTGTTAGCGAAATATCGCCGATGCCATTTTTTGTATTGCTAATGCCTTGGTTGTACCGCTCGTTAAAACTATATGGCACCGATGCCATTATGCGCCACCTTTTGCCAATATTCCATCCGCCCCAAAGCTCTGCCGTTTTATAGGTTTCGCTGGTTGTAAGGTAAGTGGCTTGGCCGGCAGCGCCTATATGCGTGCGTAATGCATTGTACCTATAACGTACGCCAAAAATGGTGGTGCGGAATTCGGGCAATATGCCGATGTAGTTGCCGCCAACGCCACAACCACAAATATCGCAGGGCTTTGCCTCCGTTACAAATACAAGTGCTATCAATACCGATAATAATTTGCTCATTTTCTTTTTTTAATTTTGCTGCAAATCTTTTGTCTATTAAAAAATATAGGTGGTAAAGAGTTTATAAAAATGCGGTTTTAGTTGTTCATTTGGAGTTGTAGTAATTCTTTGAAAACCATTTTGCATAAAGATATGGGCAACGTTAAATGAAGCCTGCACATAGCTTGTGTCATGATATTGCCGATTCCGTAACTGATGGTATTGGTAGCCAAGAGCATTTATCCGCCAGGACCAAAGCCACTTTTGTTACAGGGTTGGTATAAATAGCAAGCATGCGCAAAAAAG
Organism: Ferruginibacter sp.; assembly: GCA_043788035.1. Classification (GTDB taxonomy): domain Bacteria; phylum Bacteroidota; class Bacteroidia; order Chitinophagales; family Chitinophagaceae; genus Ferruginibacter. The sequence goes on from JAYVUJ010000086.1 coordinate 2,495, forward strand.
TCTGCAAGTGTTTTAAAATAAACATATGCTCCTATATTATCTTTATTACAGGCATATACGCCTGCAACAACCAATCAAATAAATAAATAGGGTATGCATATGTTTCCTATTATTAATTTTCGGTATGGTCGTGCCTAAACATATTGATGTAATTATCAGCTAATGGCACGCCAGGCAATGGTGATAGTATACTGCTTGTCGCAGCGAAACTTATATTGGTACTACCATTCAGCATTTTAAGTATATCTACCATCAAGTGTATGTTTGTAAGTTTGCCCGATTGTACTTTAGGCGTCCCTCTTGCTGTAAGGTTCAGCGTTATTGTCCTAAGATTATTGGTTGAAGACGTAGTATAACCGCCAAAGCCGCCCACATGGTACTGGAATGCATGAGTGGCAGAAACGACCGCATCTGAAGTGCCTTCAAACTTTAAAAATATATAACCGCTATTTATTCCCCAGTACATTTCTTCTGCCAGCCCTGTAGGGTCCAGTACGCCGGTACGCCTGCTGATGTCCATGGTATTGCGCAAGCTATCTACACCAACAACAAAACTAAGGCTTGTATATTCTCCTTCAGGTACGTTGAGTTTTACATCATTTGTAATGCCTTCGTCTATTAAAAAATAACTGCTATCCTGTGGCACTGTATAATTTGTGCCATCAGTTTTGGTTAGCCTAAAGTTGCTTACATAATATTTCAGTTTGGTTACTTTAAAAGATTCGCCCACCGCATTGGTGTAGCTGCCCGTATTCAATTGCAGGTCTAAGGAGCCGGCAATATTATCGAACTCTATTGACAGTGGAGCTTTTACCGAAGCAGTATAAATGGGCGTGTCATCTTTTTTGCAAGAGGGTATTAAAATCGAAATGGTAATAAGAATTAAAAAGGTATATCTCATGATTATTTTAATTTTTGAGGATGTTGTTTTTAGGTTTGTTACCTGGCTTTGGTTGAGGCATTTTTACACTAACAGGATTATACATAATATTGCCTTGTTAGCGCACGTACACATCGTAACCCAGATTAAGTGCGCTAATTTATTTGGCGTACTTAAAATGAATTAGTAATGATCATAGATTGATAACAGGGGCTGCACAAAAATTAATATTACAGGCCGGTAATAGTTCTAAGTAAAATTAAACGGTGGGTGGGTGAAAAATGATGTGTGGCATGTTTATAAATTTGCCATCGTTATACAGGGCGTACTTAATAAAAACTTGCTTAAAAAAGATGTCAGGTAAAATAGCAAAAAATGATGCACTAGAAAGGGTTTCGTTTTTATTGTCAGTTTTTCTTTCTGTTTCCTGTTGTTCTTTTTTTTCTTCTTCCTGTATCTTTTTCATCATCTGGCATTTGCCATTACAATGCATTTTAGGCCTTGCTCTGTTTACGCAATTTTTAGCGAATGTGCCGGTGTTAACAAAGTAATCTACAACAATAAATGCACTGCTAAACGTATGCATGGAAAATGCCAACAAAAAAATAAGTGCAATTAATTGTTTCAATTATGAATGAAGATTTGTGCAAAAGTAATATAGCATGCTGATAGTAAGAAATTAAAATACAAGGTTTTATAATAAATAGGTTACAATTATTTTTTGTGTATATTTTAATAGTTTTTAGTTTTTGGTATTGTGTTTTTGTAATAAAATTTATTACCTCTAAGCCCTATAAGGTGTTGTAAATGATATATTTTTTCTGCTCATCAAAGAAAACTTACAAATTGTGTAAAATTACAAATCTCTTCTACTTGGCATGCTTTACTACTTTTTTTATAGGGCAGGGAGGCTTTAACTATTGAATCGGGTCAAACATAATGCTAAATTATTTGCTATTTAGTTGACGATGTCATTTCGTTTTTAAAGCTTCTAATGTAAAAATTAGGCAATAATTATAGGAGAGGTAAAAAATAAGCTGTCCAAACTTTTACCGAATTAATCTTGATAGAATATTTACTCAGTGAAAAAGGCCCTCACCAAAGTGAAGGCCCTAAATCCTTGCTTCCCCAAATTAACCTCTTGCCTGGTTTATTGGATATGTTCTCAGTTAATTTAAACTTTACATTATCACTAAGAGAAGCGACTTTAGCAGCTTTTCCGAAAACCGTGCCAAAACACAGATTTGTTATTAACTTTCGAATATATATATTATAGTTATCAACAGATCTACAACTAGTAGTTAATGACAATCCAATAGAGCTTTCAATCAATTACTTATATAAAAGTTAATATTTATCAACTA
>JAYVUJ010000087.1:0-8338 GCA_043788035.1 Ferruginibacter sp.
AAAATTGATGGTTCATATTGAAGCTGTACGCAAATATTTTTTGCCCCAGAATGCTTTATAGCATTGTTTAAAGACTCTTGTACAATACGAAAAAGCACCATTTCTTTTTTAGGGTCCAACTTAAACTGGCTGCCTGTAACAAGTAAGTTTGTTTGAAACTGGCCTGTGTTCTGCAATATTTTTAATTCGCTTGCAATGGCTTGCTCCAGCCCTAACTCATTAACTTTATCGCCGTGCATGCTACGGCTAAGGTCGCGTAAATCATTAATGGCCTTGCTTACCAATTGCCTGGTATCGTCTACTTTGGTTTGTATGACCGTATCTAAATCAAGCGGAAAAGTATTGAGGTGAAGCTTTGCAAGGCTTAGTACCTGGCCAATATTATCATGTATTTCCTGAGAAATTGTTGTGAGCGTCTGCTCTTGTATTTCTATTTGGGTTTGTAACAGCGATTGTTCGTATTCTATTGTGAGCAAGTTTTTTTCTAATATTAATTTTTCTTTCTTTCTATGGTTGATAATAAAAAAAGTAAATATAAAAGAGATAAGCATTACCAGCAATAATACCGCCGCAACAATAGCAATTGTTAAGTCTGAATTCATTTAAAATAAATTTTTCTATTGTAACGCATGAAACCGTATGAAAAAAATATGTACATTAATATATTGAAGAAGTCATGGACAATCCAAAGATTTACCAATAAAGTGTTTTCGTTCAACCGTATGTAATTCCACAAAGAAAATACCAACGCAGTACAACAACAATATGAAAACAGCCCTAAAATAAACCAGAACAATGGTAGCCCGGGGTGCAGCTGCACTTCATCCCGCTCATAAATTTCCAGTAAAAGCATTAATATCCATCCCGTAAAAAAAAGATAGTTTACACAAACCCATTCATTTAAAAAATGAGAAAAACTATGGTGATAAAATAGTAAAAAAATACCAAATAAAAGGCTTGCATAGTAGCAGATGGAAAGCACTTCGCTTCTTAGCCGTGTTATGATGTTTGGCTTAAAAAATAGAAATAAAATCGTTATTTCAATCGGAATATTAATGTTGTAAAAAATATACTGCAGCTTTTTACTATCTATTAATCCCCTTGCCAATTGTGGGATACTCGCTGTTATTACAAGCAATAAAATTAAAATGCCTGACCTGGGAAGTTTCCTAATTAAAATAATACCCACTACCACAGGCAATAAAACACTCCAGATTGATATTTGATTTATTATATGTTGGATTTATAATATTACAAAATCGATTTGATATTACTTATATCAATTTAATGTTATCTATTATTATTATATTAAATAAACGTATTATTTAATTATGGAAAAATTACCTTAGGCGGATATTCATTCACTGGCATTGGAATATTCATTGCTTCAAATTTAGGCAACACCGCTGTGCGTGCTGCAGATGAAGCATTTTTAGCAACTTTTGAAGGTTTTTCTACTATTCTCTTCACCCCTGCTGTAAGTACTGTAAAAGAGCCCGCCTTAAAAGATTCCTTGTTTACAGATTTTGTTTTTGCATGCGCCCCTAATACAACTAATAGGTAATCAGCTACAACCGCTTTTCCATCAGCATCCTTTTCTGATCCGTCAAAAAAACGCATTATTAACTCTTTTGAAAATATGAAGGCATTATGGGTATTACCCATTTCCATAAATTCAGCTGTTTTTTTTACCACTCCTTGCGAAGGCTTTTGCAAAAAATCCACTTTTAAGTTAATTTGAGTATTCCCTTTTAAAAGGCTAAATTCCGCGATCATCTTCTGTGCATCAGCGAGGTTAATTTTTTTACCGAAATTTGATGGAGCGTCTGCCATAATTTAAATTTAATTTTTTTTATATTAATTATTATGCTAAACTCTTCAATCCATTCCATATCTCTATAAATTTAAGCACTTTAATTTTTCGTTTTTTCACCCATTTATTTACCGTTAAAAAACCCTTGTTTTATATTAATTAGTTAGCCAATTTTGAAGCATTAAAAAGAAAAATAGTTGTTTAGGTATAATAAAATTGATTATCAACGTTTTATATAGTAGAAGATTATAAAAGAATTTGCCTGGCAGGTCTATAGTAGGCTTACCGATATAGGATTAATTAACAAAAGCTGCCTCTCTTAAAGATATTTCCCTGTGAGTTCGGTAAATTTTCTGCCCTGCAGCCTTTAAAAAAGGCCGGCGGGGCATTTTATTGAAGTTTATTTATATAACCATATAATATTTCTGTGGCCGTATCAATTGCCTGCGTTCTCAATAAAAAAATAATAAAAAAATTGCTGGATTAAATAATTTTTATTTCCTTCTATACTACCCTGCGCTAAATTGCTTTTTCAAAAAAGGATATAATACAAAAACGTTAGTTGGATAGGTAACCAATACCTGCTATAACAAAAAGCTTGCTACCTAAAAGCTAAAATAATAATCAAGGAGTTTTTCGGTTTTGCCTTTTTGCCTTAAAGGTTTGGCAGCGCTATACCCACTAGTAAGTTTAACCGCTGTATATTTGCAGCCGATTTAATAAAGCTACATAGCTGCACAACTGTTGAATGGAGCGTCGCCAATGAAGCTACATCAGGGTTTTGCCGCTGGGCTAAAAATAATAAACAATCAATGCCTGGCCAGTATAACCGAAAAGGCAAAAAAACATTTTTATGTATCGTTCTCATACTTGTGGCGAGTTACGCATCGCCGATGTAAATAAAGAAATTACCCTTAGCGGCTGGGTGCAGGCCATCCGTAAATTCGGCAGCATTACCTTTGTTGACTTGCGTGACCGGTATGGCATTACCCAGCTTTTATTTGCAGAGAACCTTAACGAAAAGCTAGATAACAATCCGCTTGGGCGAGAATTTGTATTGCAGGTAAAAGGTATTGTAAACGAGCGTAGCAATAAAAACGCTAACATACCAACCGGCGAAATGGAAATTGCAGTATCAGATTTTACTATCTTAAATAAATCTGCCGTACCACCATTTTCTATACAGGATGATACCGATGGCGGCGACGAGCTGCGGATGAAATACCGCTTTATGGACCTTCGCAGGAATGCTGTAAAAAAGAACCTGGAGCTACGTTACGCTGTTGGAAGAAGTACCCGGAATTATTTACATGAAAATAATTTCATGGATATTGAAACACCTTTCCTTATTAAATCTACACCAGAAGGCGCAAGGGATTTTGTGGTACCATCCAGGATGAACCCGGGCCAGTTTTATGCATTGCCGCAAAGCCCGCAAACATTTAAGCAATTATTGATGGTAAGTGGTTACGACCGTTACTACCAAATAGTAAAATGTTTTAGAGACGAAGATTTACGGGCCGACCGCCAACCAGAATTTACACAGATTGATTGTGAGATGAGTTTTGTGGAGCAGGAAGATATTTTAAACATGTTTGAAGGGCTGATAAAAAGGATTTTTAAAGATGTAAAAAACATAGATTATACGGATGTGGTTGAACGCATGACTTGGGAAGATGCCATGTGGAATTTTGGCAATGATAAGCCAGATATTAGGTTTGATATTAAAATTGCCAACCTTAAATTTCCGCAGCATGCTTTTCCTAGCCAGCCCTCGATAGCTAATTTAATTAATGGTGTTTCCTTTAATGTTTTTGATGATGCCGAAACCGTGTTAGCCATTGCAATACCTAGCTGCAGCGAATATACCCGCAAGCAAACAGATGAAATAACCGATTGGGTAAAGCGCCCTCAGATAGGAATGAAAGGGCTTGTATTTATAAAATGCAATACAGACGGTACTTACAAAAGTAGCGTAGATAAATTTTATGATGCCGCTAAACTACAAGCTATTGCAGCAACTGCTAACGCTAAACCAGGCGACCTGGTTTTACTATTAGCTGGCGCAGAAGAACGTACCCGCAAAGCTACCAGCGACCTGCGTATGTACATGGCAGAACGCCTTGGATTGCGTAAAGCCGATGTGTTTAAATTATTATGGGTAATGGATTTCCCGTTATTTGAATATGCGGAGGACGAAAACCGTTGGGTAGCAAGGCACCATCCGTTTACATCGCCCAAGCCAGATCATATTGATATTATGATTAACAACAACCCTGTTATTGAAGATGCTGCAAAATACCTGGAACATCCTTACGCCAGCATAAAAGCAAATGCGTATGATATGGTGTTGAACGGTAACGAAATTGGCGGTGGTTCTATCCGTATTTTTCAAAGGGCCTTGCAAGAAAAAATGTTTGCGGCCCTTGGGATGGATGCCGAAGAGCAACAACATAAATTTGGTTTTTTACTAGGTGCGTTTGAATATGGCGCTCCGCCGCATGGTGGGCTGGCATTCGGTTTCGACCGTTTATGCGCTTTGCTTGGCGGCAGCGAAAGTATCCGAGATTTTATTGCCTTCCCTAAAAATAATAGCGGGCGCGATGTTATGCTGGATGCACCATCTACCATAGATGCCAAACAATTTGATGAGCTTCAGCTTAAGCTGGACCTAAAATAAAAAGCATAATAATTTATTTGCAAAGCCTGTTAGTGGTACTAGCAGGCTTTTTAATATGGCATTAGCCTTGCTATGTTTTTTTTGTAACAATTTTGTTATTATCTTTCTTGCATAAATTATTTATTATGAAGTGGCAGCTTTTTTCTATTATTTTATTTATTGCAGTGGCAACATCCTGTAAAAAAGATTATTCAACAGAAACCGGCAGCAATGTAGCTACTACCATGCTGGATGTTGCCTACGGTACGAATGCGCAGCAAAAACTGGATTTTTACCTGCCAGCAGGAAGGGCAACAGCTACCACCAAAGTATTAGTGCTGGTACATGGCGGCTCGTGGACAAGCGGCGACAAAACAGACCTTAGCAGTTATGTGGATACATTAAAGGCAAGGCTGCCCGGTTATGCCATCTTCAATATTAATTACCGTTTATCCGCCAACCCCAACAACGTTTTTCCAACGCAGGAAAATGACATTAAGGCTGCCCTTCAATTTATTTATAGCAATTCATCTACCTACCTTATTGCTGATAAATATGCTTTGATAGGCGTTAGTGCAGGCGCGCATTTAGCCATGCTGCAAGGCTTTAAATATACTTCGCCCGTTAGGCCGAAAGTAATAGCTTCCTTTTCTGGCCCATCAGATTTAATTGACATGTACAATAATCCGGCTGGTGGCAATGTGCTTATTCGGTTAGCATTGGTTAATGCTGTCGGCACTGCCCCATTACAGGATTCTTTGCTATACGCCACTTCCAGCCCTGTAAATTATATCAGCAGCACTTCGCCTGCAACAATAGTTTTTCAAGGTGGTATAGACCCTTTAGTAAGCATAAACCAGGCATTGGAAGTTCAAGCGGCTTTGGTAAATAAGGGCGTTGTGAACCAGTATGTATTTTACCCCAGAGCAGCTCATATTGGTACCTGGGATAGTGCGGCCATGTATGACGCTTTTAATAAGCTGCAGGCTTTTATAGAGGCAAATGCTTTGTAAGGGATGTGAGAAAATTTTTTATTTAATCACTAAATAACTATTTGATGTGCCATTTTTCAATCAATATTGTATATTCTTCCAGCGTATGGGTATCTTTCATTTTATTTTCTTCAGATAAAGTTACTAGTGCTTTCAATTGATCATCATTAAGCCCGTCTGTTATATCAACTCCTTTTTCTCCTTCATGAACAAGGCATTTTTTGACCGGCATAGAAGTAACATTATTACATCTACATAATTTTCTTACAGAATTTATTCTACAATTGCTGGATAGCCAATCGCAAAAAAATACATTCAACTTGGGTAATGTACGTTTACAAGACCTTCGCAAACCATCTTTTTTAATTTACTTTTACAGCAATGAAAAAAGTACTGCTGATTTCTTTGCTGGCCTGTATTGACTTTAATGCCATGGCCCAGGCTGATAGCGCTGTTTACGCAAAATTTACTACACATCAAAACAGGGATACATTTTATAAAAACCTGTGTAGCAGGTCTATTTCCAAAGCCTTGTCATTGCCTTTAAATATAGATACAGAAGATAAATGGGCAAATGCATTCAGCGCTATTGAACTCATCAATTACCAGCAGCCGTGGATCAATGCAAAAATAAAAATTGCGGCAGATAGTATCCAATACAGAAGCCCCGATTATCAGCAGGCATTGCTTGAAATGTTGTATGCAGGCAACCGTATTGCGTATACAAAACAGGTAAACAATTTATTAAACATCACCGATGATGCAAAGATTTTTGCCATGTGTGCGGAATATTTATTACTGTGCGACACCAGCAAAAAAAATATTGATTATCTTATAAAAGCAATTGATAAAAAAAGTAAGGATTTTAGTAACGATAAAGATGCAGCCATTATGCAGCAGCTTACCGCACATGCAAAAGAATTCCTTAAAAAGAATACGTATTTAGATAAGGCTGCATTGATATTTTTGTTTGCAAAAAATTATTTAAAAGGAAACGTTGTAGTCTACAGCATCCAAAGAAAAAACAGGGATAATACGGGTATTACAATTGTAAAAGATACAGCGGGGAAGTTTACAATTGATAGTACCGGGCATATTTTTAACGTACCGCAACTGGCGAGAAGCCTGAGCAATATGCCTGGCTATATTTCTAATGGAAATACGCCGCAGGGTATTTACAGGCTGCATGGCTTTGGCCGAAGCAATAGCTTATTTATAGGGCCTACCCAAAACCTGCAGCTTACCATGCCTTACGAAACAAGCCTGCGACATTTTTTAAAAGACAGTACCATAACTGATACCAGCTGGAGCAAAAAATGGTACACCCGATTACTGCCCGAAAAATTAAAAAACTACCCCCCCCTTTATCAATCGTTCTTCGCAGGCATGGCAGGGCGTACAGAAATTATTGCCCATGGCACTACTGTTGACCCAAACTTTTACACTGGCAAAACCTATTATCCATTTACGCCAACCGCCGGTTGCTTATGTACTAAAGAACTTTGGGATGAAAATGGCAAACGCATTTTTAGCGGGCAGCAAAAATTAACCAATGCCGTAAAAAAAGCAGGCGGTAGCGATGGTTATTTAATTGTAATTGAAATAGATGATGCGCAAAAAGCAGTAAGTATTAATGAGGTACTGCCCTACCTGCAGTAAAATAAAACATACTTAACACACTACCTTTATACTATGAGTGTAGCCCCGTTAGCAGAAAGAATGCGCCCCAGTACGCTGGATGAATTAGTTGGTCAGCAACACCTTACAGGGCAAGGCAGTATTTTGCGTACCGCTATAGAACAAGGCAAGCTTCCATCCATGATATTGTGGGGGCCGCCGGGTGTTGGCAAAACTACTATTGCCAACATTATAGCACATACCTTAAACGTACCGTTTTATACATTAAGCGCCATCTCATCGGGCGTAAAAGATGTGCGGGAAGTTATAGAAGATGCCAAATCGAAACCAGGTGCCATACTTTTTATAGATGAGATACACCGCTTTAATAAAGGCCAGCAGGATGCTTTGCTGGGCGCTGTAGAAAAAGGCATTATCCGCCTGATTGGCGCTACTACAGAAAACCCATCTTTTGAAGTAAACAGCGCCTTGCTTAGCCGATGCCAGGTGTATGTTTTAAAAGCATTGGGCAAAGAAGAACTGGTACAACTTTTAAATGTAGTGCTGGAAAAAGATAGCGTACTTAAAACAAAAAATATACAGCTTAAAGAAACAGAAGCCCTGCTCACTATTTGTGGTGGCGATGCCCGTAAGTTATTAAACCTGCTGGAATTAGTAACGGATACTTTGGGTGCTAATGCCATCATTACAGATGATAAAGTAATGGCCATAGCGCAGCAAAAAATTGCACTATACGATAAAAAAGGCGAGCAGCATTACGACATTATTTCTGCCTTTATTAAAAGCATGAGGGGCAGTGACCCTAACGGTGCCGTATATTGGCTGGCACGCATGATAGAAGGTGGCGAAGATGTAAAGTTTATTGCGAGGCGCATGCTGATATTTGCCAGCGAAGATATTGGCAACAGTAACCCTAATGCGCTATTGCTTGCTACCAGCACGTTTCAAGCGGTTACGATGATTGGGTACCCGGAAAGCAGGATTATACTTTCGCAGTGCGCCACCTACCTTGCCAGCAGCAGTAAAAGTAATGCTGCCTATGCGGCAATTGGCGCAGCGCTGGCTGCGGTAAAACAAACCGGCGATTTACCCGTGCCATTACATTTGCGCAACGCGCCCACCAAACTTATGAGGGATATGGATTATGGCAAAGACTATACATACGCCCATCAGTTTGAAGACAACTTTACCTTGCAGGAATATTTACCCGATAAATTAAAAGGCACCGCTTTTTAT
>JAYVUJ010000088.1:0-4410 GCA_043788035.1 Ferruginibacter sp.
AAGGGTTTAGCAGCCTAATAATTTACAGCTTTATATATTTACAATTTAATGTTTATGCGTGCCAATCATTTTAAACCTGCACTAGGTCTTTTAGATTCAACAATGGTAGTGGCTGGTAGTATGATAGGGTCGGGTATTTTTATTGTGAGTGCAGATATAGCCCGTAATGTGGGTAGCGCGGGCTGGTTGATGGCTGTATGGGGAATAACAGGTTTAATGACATTGATTGCAGCATTGAGTTATGCTGAATTAAGCGCTATGTATCCAAAGGCAGGCGGGCAGTATATTTTCCTTAAAGAAGCCTATAACCCGTTAATTGGTTTTTTATATGGCTGGAGTTTTTTTTCAGTTATTCAAACAGCTACTATTGCAGCCGTTGGGGTTGCATTCGCAAAATTTACCGCATACATATTTCCCGTTTTTAGTGAAGAAAATATTATCCTTAACCTAGGTTTTATTACCATTTCCGCTGCACAACTATTATCAATTGCATTGATAGTTTTACTTACCTACATCAACAGCAAGGGCATAAAAAATGGTAAGCTTATTCAAACAAGTTTTACACTTGCAAAATTATTAAGCCTTTTTTGTTTAATAATTTTTGGGTTGTTTGCTGCAAAGGCAGAAATTTGGCATGCTAACTGGCACCATGCCTGGAGTTTGCGGAAGTTAGGCACAGATGGCAGTTTTACAAACTACACGCCTATTGTAGCAGCAGGTGCTGTGGCGGCGGCCATGGTAGGTTCTGTGTTCAGCAGCGATTCCTGGAACAATATCACTTTTATTGCGGGAGAAGTAAATAATCCAAAGCGTACCATCGGATTGAGTCTTTTTTTGGGAACACTGATCGTAACGCTAATTTATATCAGCACAAATCTTGTATACACAGCAGTATTGCCTTTGCAGGATATTGCCACAGCACCTAAAGACAGGGTAGGGGTGGCTGCATCAGAAATTATCTTTGGCAACATCGGTACATTCCTGATTGCTTCACTTATTATGGTATCTACTTTTGGTTGTAATAACGGGCTGATACTTGCAGGGGCCAGAGTGTATTACACAATGGCAAACGATGGGTTATTTTTTCATAAAGCTGGTAGCCTTAATCAATTTGCAGTACCTTCCTATGCCCTATGGTTGCAATGTTTATTTGCCTGTATTTGGAGCTTAAGTGGCAAGTACGGCGATTTGCTGGATATGATTTCTTTTGTAGTTGTCGGTTTTTACATGCTAACCATTGCCGGAATTTTTATTTTACGAAAAAAGAAACCTTTCCTTGAGCGACCATATAAAGCTTTTGGTTATCCCGTTTTACCTGCTTTTTATATTTTAATGGGGCTTGCTTTTTGTTTGTTGCTGGTAGTGTTTAAACCAAAGTTTACCTGGCCGGGATTGATAATAACGCTGATCGGCATTCCGATATATTACTTTGCAGTTTCGCAGAAAAACAATAAATAAATCAGGTAAATTTCATCCCCAATAAAACACTATAAATTCAGGAGGTTATGACGATATTTTATGTTACGGATGGCACTTGCTTTATCATCCCAATAAATGAAAAATAGGAAAACGATAGGCAATACAGTTAGGTAATATCGTAACGGGGCAAATGGCTGCATCAAGCCTTAATCTTATTGTTTAAAATAATTTTTTTATATCAAATAAAACATGCTAAAGATGGTTTCCGTAATTAATAAACTTTTTTTTACAATAGCTGCAATCCTTCTTTTTATGGCAGTTAAAGCACAAGATAGTACCCGCTATATTATTAAGCCGGTAATTAAATTGCAAGCCAGTACTTTTAATTTAAACGAAGTAAAATTACTGCCCGGCAGCCCGTTTTATGATGCTATGAAAACCAATGCAGTTTACTTGCAAACGCTCGATGCGGATAGATTCCTTAACCGATGGAGGAGCAATGCAGGATTACAGCCAAAGGCACCCTTGTATGAAGGCTGGGAGCAAACATCTTCGCATATGTTAGGCCATTATCTCTCGGCACTTGTACTGCAATATGCGGCTTCAGGAGATACTATTTTTTTATCAAAAGCTAATTATGTAGTTGACCAGTTAGATGAAATTCAGGTAGCAAGAAAAACTGGTTATATCGGCGGTATTCCCGGGGATGATACCTTGTGGAAAAATGTGGCGGCAGGTAAAATACTAACCGGAGGATTCGATTTGAATGGTGCCTGGGTACCTTGGTATATGCTGCATAAAATATGGGCTGGTTTGCTAGATGCCTACACGTATACAGGTAATGAAAAGGCTAAAAATATAGTGGTTAAATTATCTGATTGGGCTTGTAAAGAATTTGAAAATATGCCCGATTCAATTTTTCAAAAAATGATGGAAGCCGAATTTGGAGGCATGAACGAATCGCTTGCGGAAGTATATGCCATTACAGGAAATCAAAAATACTTAGGCCTTTCTTATAAATTTTACCACAAAAAAATAATGGATCCTTTAAGTAGCCAACAAGATAAATTAGCGGGTGTACATGCCAACACACAAATACCGAAAGTTATCGGAGCTGCCAGGCAGTATGAACTTACAGGTAATACACGGGAATTAAATATTGCTGAATTTTTCTTTTACACGGTGCTTAAAAACCACACCTATGCCAACGGAGGAAACAGTAATTATGAATCATTTAACCCTGCCGGTAAATTTAAAAATACGTTGGGTACCAATACTTCGGAAACTTGTAATACTTACAATATGCTAAAGCTTGACAGGCACTTATTTACCTGGAGGCCATCGGTAAAATTGGCTGATTATTATGAGCGGGCACTTTATGGTCATTTATTAGCAACGCAGCAACCAGAAACAGGCAACCTTTGTTATTATGTATCGCTACTATCCGGTACACAAAAAGTGTATAGTACCCCCTATCAATCGTTTTGGTGCTGCGTTGGAACCGGTATTGAAAACCATTCAAAATATGCTGAAAATATTTATTATAAAGATGATAGAAACGGCCTTTACATTAATCTATTTATTCCATCGGTATTAAACTGGAAAGAGCAGGGAATAGTAATAACCCAGCAAAATAATTTTCCTTATAAAGCTTTCACTAAATTTATAATTACGGCTGCTAAAACAATAAAATTCCCCATACATTTCCGTTGCCCTTCCTGGTCCTTAAATGGTATCGATATTTTTATAAATGGTGTAAAAGAAAAGGTTGTAACACAGCCGGGTAAATACAGCACCATCAATAGGTATTGGCGAAATAATGATAAAGTAGAGTTGCGTTTTAATATGCAATTATATACCGAACCCATGCCCGATGATAGCACGAAAGTTGCCGTATTTTATGGCCCGGTTTTGATGGCAGGTGTTTTGGGTACCGCAAAGCCGGGGCTTGAAGGTGTGCCCATTTTAGTAACTGGCAACAAGCCGGTAAAAGATTGGGTACAAGCCACAGATATGCAACATTTAAAATTTACTACCACTAACGTTGGGCGGCCTAAAGATGTACCGCTAAAGCCTTTTTATGCCGTGCATGATGAACGTTACATTGTGTACTGGGATTTATTTACAGCAAATGGCTGGGCAGAAAAAAAAGCAGGCTATCAACAAGAAATACTACGCCTTGCAAATATGGAAAAGCATACGATAGATGTGGTACGTTTTGGAGATCAGCAATCTGAAAAAGATCATCTTTTAGACGGCATAAATACGGGTGTTGGTTCCCATATGGAAAGATCATTCCGGGATGCACCCAATGGCGGATCGTTTTATTTTACAGCAAAAGTAACTGCCGGTGTACTAAAATTAGTAAACACTTACAATGGGGGCGATGGGGGTAACAGGCGTTTTGATATTTTTATTGATGATGTAAAAATTGCCTCAGAAAACTTAAAAGGGGATAAGCCTGGCGAATATTTTGAACAAGCCTATAGTATACCGGAGAGCTGTACAAAAGGTAAATCGTCCATCACTATAAAATTTCAGGGTTTGCCGGGCAATATTGCAGGGGCTGTTTTTGAATCAAGGATATTAACTCAATAACTTATGGGAGTTTTAAAACCTTGGCCATTTTATAGGGATAAAAAATTGTTTAAATTAAAGCCCTATTTTATAGGTGATATTTTCAGTAATTAAAGGATTTTTATCAGTTCGGAATGGTGCCAGGGGAAACCCTTCTTTATTAAAAACATTAGCTTTACCGGCATCATCCTTCCACGCATAACGTACGGCTGCCGGTTTGCTTTCAGTTAAGTTATAAACAATAATATTATGGCCATGTATCTTTGCTTTTGCAGGAAAAAACCTTTTTCCCTTTTCGGCAATTTCAAAACCATTAATTACTTGCGCGCTGTCTTTTATTAATATAGAGTTTTCTGAATTTTTAAAATGTAAAATAATCGTATTTCTTTTAATTTCCTTAAAGGTAAATATAGG
>JAYVUJ010000089.1:0-12245 GCA_043788035.1 Ferruginibacter sp.
AATTTTATTTGATTTTCAGGCTATCTGATGGGCAAAAAATATCAACTCAAGATAAACTCAAGTTGATATTGTAAAAGTTAAACCACGTTTAAAAAGTTATCAATGCTGATAAGCTTTTTACCTGCAGGATTATTATTTTTTTGTTTCCAAAACTGTCTCATAATGCTCCACGGTAGGGAATGGATCGTAATAATGATGCAGCAAATTTTTCCACTCAAGGTATTGGGGCGATTGGCGAAAACCAATGGTATGGTCTTGTAGCTTTTGCCACTCTACCAGCAAGATGTATTTATTTTGCCGCTCCAGGCATCTTTTTAAGCTATGCCCTATATACCCATCAATAGAACTGATGTATTGGCCGGCTGTATTAAAATCCTGTTCAAAATCCATCTCCTCGCCTGCTTTTACTACCAGTATAGCTACTTCTAAAACCATCCATCAAATATTAAAAATACTGTTAGCAATTATTTTTCCATCTGGTCAATGATATCCAGCGTAACGCCGGTAGATGAAAAGCCTCCATCGTGAAAAAGGTTTTGCATGGTTACCATCTTTGTTAAATCGCTAAACATGGTCACGCAATAATTGGCGCAATCTTCTGAGCTGGCGTTGCCTAATGGGCTCATTTTTTCGGCGTAGCTTATAAAGCCCTCAAAGCCCTTTATGCCGCTGCCTGCGGTAGTGCGGGTAGGCGATTGCGATATGGTATTGATACGGACATGTTTTTTAGTTGCGTAATGATAACCAAAGCTACGGGCAACGCTTTCCAGTAAAGATTTTGCATCTGCCATTTCATTATAGTCGGGAAACACACGCTGGGCGGCTACATACGTTAATGCTACCACGCTGCCCCATTCGTTGATGGCATCCAGTTTCATAGCGGTTGCTAATACACGGTGCAGGCTCATGGCAGATATATCCAACGTTTTGGCATTGAAGCCGTAATCTATTTCTGTATAATGCTTGCCTTTGCGTACGTTGATGCTCATGCCTATGGAATGTAAAATAAAATCTACGCCGCCGCCAAAATGCTCAATCGATTTTGTAATAAGGTTTAACACATCTTCGTTGCTGCTAACATCGCAAGGTATCACCGGTGCGTTTACAATTTCTGCCAGTTTGTTTATTTCACCCATGCGCAGGGCTACGGGTGCATTGGTTAAAATTAGGTCTGCACCTTCTTCATGGCAGCGCAAAGCTGTTTTCCAGGCAATAGATTTTTCATCAAGAGCGCCAAAAATGATACCCTTTTTTCCTTTTAGTAAATTGTACGACATAGCTGGTTTTATTTTATATCTATTTGTGTTATGAATTATTTTTTTCTTGTTCCATATTATAAATAATATTACCCGCCATATACTTACCGAGCTTACTTCCCTCTGCCATGGCAGAAGACATTACCTCTGGTAATTTTTGCAAAGATTTTTTGCCGATTGGTGTTCTGTAAAAAGCTTGTAATTGATGCATATCATCCGGGGTAAAATTTTTTCTGTACAATCTTATGTACATATACTGTGACTGCAATTCGAATTCTTTGCTATCCAATGCTAATAAAAACCTGGTGCAAAATGTGTCGAGGTTAGTATTTGTGGTATTAGCTTTTTGCAAATTTTGAATACCTACTTTGGCAACGGACCTGCCAAGATTAATTACGCCGGTTTCCTCCAAAAGCTGCCTTATTTCTACAGTAAATACATCGGCAGCTATAAAGCTGGTATCAAAATCTATTTCGGGCTTTACAGCAACAGGTAGATCTTTTTGAGCCAATGCCAGCTCATCGTGGTCTTTAGTTGTCCTAATTACACTGTCTTCAATTATTACAAATTCTTCCGGTTTATCTTTCTTTGTGGTTGCTTTTTGCTTCGCAACCTTGCCCGGCTTTGCCTGCGCATTGGTTTTTGTTGTAATCAATAAAGAAAATATTGCCATCGAGGCAAGCAATAAAAATTTCATACCGTAATAAATTAGGCGTAAAAATAGTATTCTTATCGGGTAAAGAAAAACTCTTTAAAATGAATTATAATAATCCCTATTAAAAAGATGAGGACAAATATAACAAGCGAGTTTAGCAACATGAATAAAAGAAAGCGGCGCATCGATTGGCGTGGCTGTACTTTTGCCTCTAACAACCGTTGGCAGTACCAGGTGGCATACATGCCTGCAATGAATAGTAACAGTAATAAAATTTTGTTGTGCAAATGTATTTTATGTTAGTTAAAATGATGTAGCATGTGCAACGAAACCAGCATAAGCCCCTTTGCATAGTGATAAAAGTTGCCAAAAGAACCAATGTAAAAATAGGCGACGCCACCGCAGCCCAACATGGCTGCCGTATTGGCTGGGGCAACAAAACCAATTAACCAATTTGCTAATTTGCTAATTTACTAATGAACAGCCACTGCAACTAATACGCTACGTTACTGGAACTATTAGCACATCAGCTAAGTAGCACATCAGCTAAGTAGCACATCAGACAATTTTCATTAATTCCCTACCATTTCCCGTGCATTTTCTAAGGCAGCGGCAGTGGGCTTTTCACCACTTAGCATTTGGGCTACGGCTGTAATGCGTTCATCGTTGGTTAACAGGCGGATGGCGGTATTTACTTTGTTGCCCTTGGTGCTTTTGTACACAAAGTAATGCGCATTGGCCTTGGCGGCTATTTGTGGCTGGTGCGTAATAGCCAGCAATTGATGGCCTGCAGAAAGCTCTTTCATAATTACACCTACCTGCTTGGCCGCTTCGCCGCTGATACCGGTATCTATCTCATCAAATATTAATGTGGGCAGTTGTAGTTTTTTTGCTACCAGCGATTTTATGCACAACATAATACGGCTTAGCTCGCCGCCGCTTGCAACTTTGCGCAAGGGCTCAAAGCGGTTGCTTTTGTTGGCGTCAAACAAAAATTCAATGTTATCGGTGCCATCAATGTTTAAGGCAACCTTAAGCAGCTGCACTTTTAGCTGTGCATTAGGCATGCCTACCTGCGCCAATAATGCATTTACTTTTTCGGTAAATGGCTTTATGGCATTATTACGGTTGGTGCTGATTACACCCGCTTGCTGCGTACATTTTTGCAGTAATGCTTCAGTAGCTTGTTCTTTAGCAATAATGCTTTCGCTTATGTTTAAAATATCGCTTAATTTTTGTTGTAATACTTCTTTAATGCTCAACAACTCTGCCGTAGAATTTACATTATGCTTCTTCAATAGTTTGTAGCCTACCGAAATTTTATCATTTACTATCTGTATCCTTTCGGCACTGTACAGCACGCTTCCGTCAATGGTTTCCAGTTCATCGCCTATATCTTTTAACTCTACTGTAGCGCCTATTAAACGCTTTGTGAGTTCCTCTATAGAAGTATGGTACTGGGTAAGCGAATTTAATTTATTGCTAAGCGATTTTAATTGCTGCACAATAGGCAGGTCGCTATCTTTTAATTCAAAATAAATAGCGCCTAATTGCTGTTTTACATTTTCTGCATTGCTTAATAATTTAAGCTCTGCATCCAGCTTTTCCAACTCGTTTTCTTTTAACCTGGCTTCGTCCAGTTCATCAAATAAAAATTGATTATAATCCAGTGCTGTGTTGGCTTCGGCTTGTTGTTGCTGTAACTCAAGCAACTCTTTTTTTGCCTTGCTATATTGATGGTACATCGTTACATATTCCTGCAATAAATTTCCGTTGCCTGCCAAAGCATCCAACACTTCTCTTTGAAAATCGCTGTCGCCTAGTTCAAGTGTATCAAATTGTTGGTGAAGGTCTACCAGTAATGAACTTAATGCTTTTAACTGCCCCAAATTTACTGGCGTATCGTTGATAAAAGCCCTTGATTTTCCGCTGATTGCAATCTCCCTGCGTATGGTTAATTCTTCTTCTATATCCAGCTCATTGGCTTTTAAGAATTGCTTAATTTCTTTTCTGCCGTTGGATGTAAAGAAGCCTTCAACCATGCACTTTTTCTCTTTGTCCATTAACGTTGCGCTGTCGGCACGCTCGCCTAAAATAAGGCTAAGGGCACCCATAAGTATACTTTTACCAGCACCTGTTTCGCCGGTAATAATATTTAGGCTGGCAGAAAAATCGATGGCAATCTCATCAATAATGGCGTAGTTCTGTATGTGTAATTTTTGAAGCATAATTGATCGGCAAATTAGTTTTTTTTTGGCAGAGATAATCAAGAAATAGCAACGCAGATTGAACAGATTACAACAGATGAAGCGGATTTTGTTTGCAATTGATATCATTTATTTAAAAGGCAGCCATCAAAATATCCACCGTCACCCAGTGAGCCACCCCCAAAGGGTGACTCACTGGGTGACGGTGGTGGAGGCATATAAAAAAAGCACCTCAATAATTGAAGTGCTTTTTACTATCTTTTAAAATAAATTATTTTATTTCGATGCTATCGTTCAAATCTACATCTACCAGAATACGCCCGCAGTTTTCGCAAACAATTACTTTTTTACGTAATTTAATTTCGCTTTGTTTTTGTGGCGGGATGGCGTGGAAACAGCCACCACAGCTATCTCTTTCTACAGGTACAACTGCAAGGCCGTTGCGATAGTTTTTGCGGATGCGGTCGTAGCTAAGCAACAAACGTTCGTCAACATGGCTCCTTGCTTCTGTTGCCTGTTTGTTGTATAATTTTTCTTCCTTTTCAGTTTCGCCTATAATTTTTTCAAGCTCGCCTTTTTTGCCAGACAAGTTGTTTTCTTTTACGCCAACGGCTTTTTTGGCTGTTTCCAATTGCTTGGCTTTTTCGCCAATTTCTTCAGTAGCGTCTTTAATGTGTTTCTCGCAAAGCTTTACTTCTAAAGTTTGCATTTCAATTTCTTTATTGATAGCTTCAAACTCACGGTTGTTCTTTACGTTTTCGCTTTGCTTTTCGTATTTTTTAACCAGGGCTTCGGCTTCTTTAATAGCTTCCTTTTTTTGGTTGATGAATTCCTGCATGCCATTTATTTCTTCTTCCACACGTGTTTGGCGGGCATGAAGGCCTTCAATTTCATCTTCAAGGTCTTTGACCTCAATTGGTAATTCACCTTTTAAAATCTGAATTTCATCTAGCTTACAATCCACTTTTTGTAAATGAACAAGCGATGTTAATTTTTCTTCAACGGAGAAATCTTTTACTGCAGCCATGTTATTATTTGAGATTTTATTGTTTTTAAAGTTGTGTTACCAGCATAATCAGACAAAGTAGTTGACTGGGTTGGTTTTCACCCTTGTTTTTAGGACGGCGAAGTTAGGGAATTTTTCACTCAAAACATCATATAAAAGCACTATGGTAAACTGTTCACTTTCAAAATGCCCTATATCCGCAATAATTAGCTTTTCGTTGGCATCAAAAAACTCGTGGTATTTAACATCGCCGGTAATGTAACAATCTGCGCCAGCGGCTGTTGCAGCACCAATTAAAAAACTTCCGGCACCGCCGCAAAGGGCAACTTTTTGAATAGGTTTTTCCAATTTTGCCGTGTGCCTTATTACAGTTAAATGGAAGGCTTCTTTTATTTGTTGTAAAAAATCCGTTGCGGTTACGGGTTGGGGCAAATCTCCTATTAAGCCAGCGCCAATTGATTGGTGCTGGTTATCAATTATAAAAGTTTCATAAGCAACTTCTTCGTACGGATGTGCTGCCAGCAGGGCTTTCAGTATAGTATTTTCTGCCCATGCCGGAAAGATGGTTTCCAGCCTTAACTCTTTTTCTGTATGCCTTTCGCCAATATTGCCTACAAAAGGGGTAGTATTTTCGCCCGCTTTAAATGTTCCTTCGCCTTCGGCAGAAAAGCTGCATTCGGCATAGTTGCCAATTTTTCCTGCGCCCGCAGCAAACAAAGCCCCCCGTACTTTTTCGGCTTGCCCAACCGGCACAAAAGTTACCAGTTTTTTAAGGATGGCTTTTTTAGGCTGCAATACCTGCCTGTTCATTAAGCCCAATTTATCCGCCATTTTTCCGTTTACGCCATGTAACAAATTATCCAGGTTTGTATGGATGGCATAGATAGCAATATCATTTTTTATGGCGGCGATGATGGTTTTTTCTACATAATTTTTACCGGTTATCTTTTTTAACCCACTAAAAATGATGGGATGATGGGCTACAATAAGGTTGCAGTTATTTTCAATGGCTTCCAGCACCACGGCTTCTGTAGCATCCAAAGCGGTGATGATGCCGGTACAATCCCAGTTTGCATTGCCGGTTAATAAGCCTGCATTATCGTAATTTTCCTGTAAACTTGCAGGTGCGATGGTTTCTAAAAGAGATGTGATTTCCTGAATTTTCATTCCATAAAAAATTAAAAAGATGAGTGCTGCTGAATTATATGCAACCTATAAAACAAAGATGCAAAAAATAGCTGACGTAAAATACGCTTCGGCAGTTTTACAGTGGGACCAGGAAACGTACCTGCCACCAAAAGGCAACGATTTTAGGGGAAGGCAGCTAGCAACATTAAGCGAAATAGCACATGAGCAATTTACCACCGAAGCAATGGGCGCATTGTTGAACGAATTAAGCAGCAAAGAAAATATAAGTGCTTCGCAGAAAAAAAACGTAGCATTAAGCCTGGATGATTATACCCGCAATAAAAAGCTAAGCAGCCACTTTGTGAGGGAATTAAGCGAATCGGTTACCACGGCGTATCACGCATGGGCAAAGGCTCGCAGCGAAAATTCGTTTGCCACTTTTCAGCAGCCGTTGCACCATCTTATCCAATTAAAAAAACAAGAGGCTGATTTGCTGGGTTACGAAGCGCATCCTTACAACGCCTTGATGAACGAGTATGATAAAGGGCTAACAGTGGCAACTGTAGATACTATTTTTACCAATTTAAAACCGCAGCTGGTAACCTTGCTGGATGCCATAAAAAGTAAGCCGCAGGTAGATAACAGTTTTTTGCACCAGCACTTTGATAAGGATGCCCAATGGAAATTTGGCATGGAATTATTGAAGCATATCGGCTTTGATTTTGAAGCTGGCAGGCAAGATGTAAGCATTCATCCATTTACTACCAACTTTAATAACCAGGATGTTAGGGTAACAACAAGGGTTGATGAAAATGACCTGGGCAACATGACCTGGAGCTGCATACACGAAGGGGGGCATGCATTGTACGAGCAAGGCTTGCCAACGCAAGAATATGGCTTGCCGCTAAGCGAATACTGTAGTTTAAGCATCCACGAAAGCCAGAGCCGATTATGGGAAAACTGCGTTGGGCGTGGGTTACCGTTTTGGCAGCACAATTTTCCTTTAGTAAAAAAAATATTCCCTCAACAATTTGACGCTTTAACCGCCGACATATTTTATAAAGGCATCAACAAAGTGCAGCCATCATTAATACGCACCGAAGCGGATGAATTAACCTATCATTTCCACATTATGATAAGGTATGAGATTGAAAAAATGTTAATTGATGGAAGTATTACTACCAAAGACATACCCGCTTACTGGAACGAAAATTACCAAAAATATTTAGGCGTTACCGTACCGGATGATAAGCGGGGATGCCTGCAGGATATCCATTGGAGCCATGGCAGTTTTGGCTATTTTGCTACTTATAGTTTGGGTAGCATGTATGGGGTGCAAATGTATGCAGCCATCAAAAAAGAAAATATAACTACGGAAGCATCGCTGGCTGCCGGCGATACAAAACCAGTGCTGTATTGGCTTAGAAAAAACGTACACCAATACGGACGGCGATATACTTCTGAGGAATTGTGCCATAAAATAACCGGTGAAACTTTAAGCTCTGCCTGTTTTATTGAGTATGCAACTAAAAAATTTACCGACATTTATACTACTTAAAATATTATGTATGCCTGCCAAATTTTTAAAACACAGTTTTGCAATACTTTTTACCAGCTGCTTATTAATAGCCTTTTCTTTTTGCAGTTGCAAAAAAATAGCGCTTTTAACTGGCGGGCAAAGTGCCCTGGAACAGTATTTTGCGGATAACGTATTAAACAGGGATTTTGTAGTAGATTTTGCAAGCGACACTACTGCAGACATCACCAGCAAATACACCGGCTACACATTCGTGCTGGCAAAAGATACTTCTTTTTACAGTGGCCCTATGACGGCTACAAGAAATAATATTACTTATTTCGGTACCTGGCAGAGTAATGACGATTACAGTAAGTTGATTATTAACCTAACTAAGCCTTCTACACCAGATGAGTTTATTTTTCTCAATAGAATGTGGAAATTCACAAAAAAAGACGCACCCATACTAAAATTAGCACCCTGGGTAAATACTTCTCCCAAAGTGTTGTATATGAGACGTTTATAATCTGTGGAGTAATTATTCTACTTCTTTAGTTTGTTGCAGTTTTTTACAATTTTTATTTGCTTTTGGAGTTATAAGTAAAATTGGCTGGACAATCCAGCACGTTTAAAATTCATATAATCCAAAAGCAAAATATCACTATGAAAGCCAGAATTGCAACCAAGGCAACCTGTCTAATATTATTAACAATGCTCAGCTTTATTGCCAAGGCACAGCTGGCTGCTAATTTTACAGCTAACAATATCAGCGGGTGTACCCCACAGGTGATACGTTTTACAGATAATTCCTCAGGCACGCCCACTCAATGGAAGTGGGATTTAGGCAATGGCACCATCTCTTTTTTACAAAACCCATCTGTTACCTATTTTAACCCCGGCCAATACACCGTTAAATTAATAATTTTTAAAGGCACCGCCTCCGATACCCTTATTAAAGTTAAATACATTACTGTATTTTCAAAGCCGATTGTAAAGTTTACAAGTACAGCGGCTACGGGCTGTTTTCCATTACCAGTGCAGTTTGCAGACCAAAGTACCGCAGGTACAGGCACTATAGCCACCTGGAAGTGGGATTTTGGAGATGGCACTTTTTCTGCTTTGCAAAACCCTGCACATACCTATTCCGCATCAGGCTATTACAATGTATCGTTACAAATAAAAAATAATAATGGCTGCTTAACAACGCTATCTAAGCCCGGCTACATAAACATTAGCGCCGGCGTTAAAGCAGGCTTTAGCAATACGGTCCCTAATAATTGCAGCATACCAGCCAACATCGATTTTACTAATTCATCAACCGGCACCAGCTCCCTCTCCTATCAGTGGCAGTTTGGCGATGGTGGTACTTCTACCCAAACAAATCCATCGCACATTTATACGGCATTGGGTAGTTACAGTATAACACTAATAGCAACTAATGCAAATGGCTGCACGGATACTATTACAAAAAATAATGCGATTGTTGTAGGAAAAGTCAAGGCGGCTTTTACCGTTGTCGACACTATATGTGCTAAACAGCCAGTTATAATAAACAATACTTCTGCACCTACGCCCTTATTTAGCAACTGGTCTTTTGGCGATGGTACATTTGCCACAACAGCAAACCCTATAAAAACTTATGCTGCGGCAGGCACTTATCAAATAAAGCTTGTTGCTAATTTTGGTTCCTGCGGCGATTCAATAATAAAAAAGATTGTTGTAATGCCAAAGCCAACTGCAGCGTTTACTTCAGCAGATACCGTAGCCTGCAGTGCGCCTTTAAAAGTAAATTTCAATAATAAATCAACTAACGAAGTAAGTTGGTTATGGAATTTTGGCGATGGCGGTACCTCCACCTGGCAAACACCATTGCATGTGTATAACAGCACCGGCACCTACACGGTACAATTAATTGTTACAAACGCAAATGGCTGCACAGATACCATCAGCAAAACAAATTTTATAAAAATACAGCCACCAAAAGTATTGCTTGCCGATTTGCCGGATAGTGGCTGTATGCCATTTACAAAAAGCTTTGGCAGCTCGTTAAACCCTAGCGACCCTGTAGTAAGTTATTTATGGAATTTTGGAGATGGTGCTACCTCTACTTCCGCAACCCCGATGCATACCTATAATACCGCAGGCGCCTTTACAAATACGCTTATTGTTACAACAGCAGGCGGTTGCAGGGATACTATCATACAGCCCAGAGGCATTATAACCAGTATTAAGCCAGTAGCTAACTTTACCGCAACACCAAGAAATACCTGTGCCACGATAGGCGTAACCTTTTCGGACATTTCCACCGGCACCGTTACCCATTGGCTATGGGATTTTGGGGATGGGTTCACATCTTCCCTGCAAAACCCGATACACATATACTCCGATTCCGGCATGTTTAACGTACAGCTTATTATTGGCAATGGTGGCTGTTCCGATACGGTTAAGTTTATTAATTACATCCACATTTCGCCACCTATTGCAAGGTTTAATGCAAATATGGATTGTAAAAAACCTTACGAAAGGATGTTCCAGGATATGTCAATTGGCGCCGACGAATGGTATTGGGATTTTGGGGATGGCATTACATCTACTTTAAAAAACCCTGTACATACCTATGCGCTTAAAGGCACTTACCAGGTTAGCCTTAGGGTAATTAACCACCTTACCGGCTGCGCTTTTACTATAATAAACCCCGTTACCATAGTAGCAGTAAAGGCTTCATTTGAAATATCGGACAGCGTTATTTGCAAAGGCAAGATTATAAGCTTTACAACCGGCCTAAGCACTGCCGAGGTTAGCGCTTTTTATTGGAATTTTGGGGATGGTACTTCAGCCCTGGTTACTACTAACTCGACCATGCACCTTTATACTATTGCCGGTAATTATAACGTGCGCCTGATAACTACCGATATTTTAAATTGCCAGGATACGGTTTCTAAGCCAACAAGCATCCGTGTTAACGGTCCAGTAGCTAATTTTATGCCTTCTGTACCAGGCAGTTGCCTTAATAACGCCATTACATTTACAGACTTATCGGCTGATGATGGGCTGCACCCTATAAAAAAATATGTATGGAACTATGGTGATGGCAGCACACAAACCCTTGCAGTAGCGCCTTTTCAACATACTTATTCAGTAGCAGGCGCTTATGCAGTTTCATTGGTTATAACAGATTCTATTGGCTGCGCGGATAGTTTTAAGCTTGTTACGCCATTAATAATATCTAAGCCCATAGCAACATTTGTAAGTGCCGATACGCTTACCTGCCCCAGCAAGCCGGTACATTTTACTAACCTGTCTACAGGGCCTAACCTTACGTATTTATGGCACTTTGGAGATGGCACCACATCTACCCTGGCAGCTCCTGTACATAGTTACACTATTGATGGCATGTACAGTGTAACGCTTTTTATAACTGATAAATATGGTTGTACAGATAGCCTGCACAAAACAAATTATGTAAACATTATAACACCGGTAGCTAATTTTTTAATGAGCGATTCACTAAGCGCATGCCCGCCGTTAATTGTAAAGTTTACCAACCAATCTTCTAATGCCATTAAAATAAATTGGGATTTTGGAGATAGCACATCAACAACTACAGACAACCCAGCGCACTTTTACAATTACCCAGGCAGTTATGTGGTAACGCTTACCATTGAAGGCCCCGGCGGTTGCAGCAGCGTACAGCAAAGGACTGTTGCCATAAAAGGCCCTACCGGTACTTTTACTTATACCCCTTTAATTGGTTGTGTACCCTTGTTTAGCCACTTTACAGCAGTTACTTCACAAATAGCTTCCATCATTTGGGATTTCAATGATGGCACCATAATAGATACAACAGGCGTAACTATCAGCCATAATTATACGTATGCGGGTAGTTACCTGCCTAAAATTATTTTAACAGATAAAGATGGGTGCCACGTGCCAATAAAAGGGTTGGATACCATCGTAGTAAATGGCGTAACCGCTTCCTTTAGTTTTTTCACAAAACCACTGTGTGATTCTGGTTCGGTAAGCTTTAAAGATTCGTCTTTTAGCAACGACCTAATTACTGATTATAGCTGGGCAATGGGCGATGGCACGAGTTCAACAGAACAAAACCCAACTCTTTATTACCCACATACCGGGCTATATTACCCTTCGTTGGCAGTGGCCACTTTGCATGGCTGCAAAGATTCTGTATCGTCGCCGGTACCGGTAAAAATCGTAGCATCGCCGCATATTGATATTAGTACTACCGCTAACGGGTGTATGCCATTAACGATGGCTTTAAAAGGACTGGTTGCTGTTGCTGACACTTCTTCGCTTACCTGGCAATGGAACTTGGGAAATAGCCAATCCTCAACCCTACAAAACCCTGTAGCGCAAATTTATATAGTAGCAGGCGTATATGATATTTCACTACTGGCCACAAACAGCAGCGGCTGTAAGGATAGCATCACAAAGAATATTGAAGCCTACAGTATACCTA
>JAYVUJ010000090.1:0-2986 GCA_043788035.1 Ferruginibacter sp.
ATTGGGCTTACAGGCATTAAACTGATTAACATGAGCAAGACCGTAAAATGGATACTTATTGGATTGGTAGCATTGATACTACTATTGGTAGGATTAAAAGCTGCCGGTGTATTTGGGAAAGATGAAGGAATTAAAGTTACGGCCGAAAAAGTACAGAAGCGTACCATTACTGAAATAGTAAATGCCAGTGGAAAAGTGTATCCTGAAATTGAAGTAAAAGTAAGCCCTGATATCAGCGGTGAAATAACTGAGCTGACAGTAATTGAAGGTGACAGCGTAAAAAAAGGGCAGATAGTAGCCCGTATTTATGCAGATATTTATAGTATCCAGGCCAACCAGGCCGCAAGCGGCGTGGCACAAAGCCAGGCCCAGGTTGCCAACTCACAGGCAGCATTAGACGCACTAAAAGCACAAATGGAGCAATCGCAAAAAACCTACACCATGCAAAAGCAATTGTATGATGATAAGGTGATCAGCGCCAACGAATTTAATACAGCCGATGCAGCCTATAAAGCAGCCGTTGCCAATTATAATGCAGCACAGCAGGGCATTAAAGGCGGTCAGGCCGCTGTAAAAAGTGCTGAAAGTAATCTTGCTAAAGCCAATAAGGATTTAAGCAGAACTGCAGTACTGGCGCCAATGGATGGTGTAGTAAGTTTATTAAGTGTAAAGAAAGGTGAGCGTGTGGTGGGTAGCAATATGATGGCTGGTACAGAAATGCTGCGTATTGCAGATATGAGTAAAATTGAAATAAGGGTAGATGTTGGCGAAAGTGATATACCAAAATTACATTTGGGTGATAGTGCTGTTGTAACTGTTGATGCCTATACAGACAGGAAGTTTAAAGGAATTGTAACACAAATTGCCAGCAGTAATAACGGCGCCAGTACGCAAAGTGCCTTGGCTAACACCAGTACAGATGTAACCAATTATAAAGTGTATATACGTTTATTACCTCAAAGCTATGCTGACCTGCTGAATAAAACCAGCTATCCCTTTAGGCCAGGCATGAGTGCCAGTGCGGATATTCAAACAAAAACCAATTTCAACGTGTTGAGTGTTCCCATTAATGCCGTTACAACCAGAGAAAAAAATGACAGCACTAAGGCCGTTGTAAAATCGCAGAATGCAGATGATGCAAGCGCCAATATAGATGATCTGGATGTGCTTGTTTTTATTTTAAACAAAGACGGATCAGTTAGCAAGGCCAAGGTTAAAACTTCTATACAGGATATTAATTATATAGAAGTTACAGAAGGCCTTACAGAAAATCAGGAAGTAATAACAGGGCCGTATGATATTGTAAGTAAAACATTGAAGGAAAAAGACAAAGTAAAAGTGGTAGACAAAAAAGAATTATTTACACAGAAAAAATAACTGCCGCTATAATGACAAAAAAACCTTGCAATAATTAAATATTGCAAGGTTTTTTTATAATGCTATTTCAATACTATTGTTTACAAACAACAAGGCAATATTGGTTACCGTTAGTAACCCCTTACATTTTTCCCTTCCATATAATTCATAAAAGCCTTATTACAAACACGGTTGCCACCGGGTGTAGGATAATTACCTGTAAAATACCAATCGCCGGTATTGGTGGGGCAGGCTAAATGCAGGGTTTCTATAGTTTGATAAATTACTTCTACGGGTATGGTTATTTCTTTAGGGGTAATAAGCTGCGCAATTTTAACAGAGATATCTTCCAAAGTAAATTGTTTGTATACCTGGCGCACTACATTTTCGGTGTGCAGCTGGTTGTTTCTTTGCAACTCTTTACACCTTAATAAAAGATCATCCAATATTGACTCCTGTTTTCGTTCATGCAATAATTCTATGGCTGCCTTAAAGGCAATAAAATCCCCCATTTTACTCATATCAATTCCATAGCAGTCTGGATAACGTATTTGTGGTGCAGAAGAAACCACAATGATTTTTTTGGGTTCCAGCCTTGCCAGCATACGCACAATACTTTCGCGTAAAGTAGTACCTCTTACAATAGAATCGTCAATTACTACAAGGGTATCAATTCCTTTACGCACTGTACCATATGTAATGTCATAAACGTGTTGTACCATTTCATTTCTGCTGCTGTCTTCAGTAATAAACGTACGCAGCTTAACATCTTTAATGGCAATTTTTTCAAAACGTATTTTGCGGCTAATCATTTCCGCTAGCTTCTCCTCATCGAAATTATTTCCCCAGCTTAAAATTCTTTCTATCTTAATTTTTTTAAGGTATTCATCGGCACCTTTTAAAAGCCCATAAAATGCGGTTTCTGCAGTATTCGGAATAAAAGAAAAAATAGTATTTTTTAAATCATAATCAACGGCTTTTAAAACCGGCACACTTAAATATCTTCCAAGTGCTTTTCTTTCCTTATAAATTTTTTCGTCGTTGCCACGTGAAAAATAAATACGTTCAAAACTACAGGCTTTTCTTTCCCTGGCTTCAACAATCTGCTCAATGGTATACCTGCCATCGGCATCTACCAGCAACGCACAACCGGGCATTAATTCCTGCACTTCGTTTTCGCCTACATTAAAGGCAGTTCTAATAGCTGCCCTTTCACTTGCAGCAACAATTACATCGTCATTTACATAGTAATAAGATGGGCGTATACCGTGCGCATCCCGCATAACAAATGCTTTACCATTGCCCGTTAATCCGCAAAAATTAAAACCGCCGTCAAAAAGTGGAACGGCTTTTTTTAATACTTTCGCCACATCCAGTTGCCCCGGAAAAGCTTCATCTGCCTTTACTAAAAAATGATGCAACACTTCCATCATTGCTGCCAAATCGCTTTGCTTCTGAAATA
The DNA here is from genome assembly GCA_043788035.1 of Ferruginibacter sp. Classification (GTDB taxonomy): domain Bacteria; phylum Bacteroidota; class Bacteroidia; order Chitinophagales; family Chitinophagaceae; genus Ferruginibacter. The sequence goes on from JAYVUJ010000090.1 coordinate 2,819, forward strand.
CACCAGGCTCTAAATTAATAAGCCCAAATAATTCTTCCGTGTTTACAAGATTGAAATTACCTGCCAGTGCTAAATTCCTTGCAGGAATCGTATCGCGTTTTATAAAAGGGTGGCAAAATTCAACATTATTTTTGCCTTGTGTACCATAACGTAAATGCCCGAGCAGCA
>JAYVUJ010000091.1:0-2890 GCA_043788035.1 Ferruginibacter sp.
CGTGTTCATGTTGGACATAGTTAAATCCGATAAACCTTGGAAAATAAACTAAGTAAGTTTTGTAAAAGCCCCAAATTAGGACAATGGAAATTGGAATGAAAAAGAATGTGAGATTTTTATATGCTTTTTCCATGTTTGATTTGTCAATTTTGTTTTGGATAATTGTTTTGATCTTGTCTGGCTTGCCACCAACAACTTGCTGTACGCTACTTAATAATTTTTAAAAATTTACCACCTATTGTAAGCATTAACCTTTTTAATTGTTGTAACAACATTGCAGGTATAGCCATCACCTGCTTTGTTGATTGTATGTTTACCTCCGTGATAGCTACAATAAAGTTTTGCCTAAATTAAAATTATTGTATAGCCCTATTAACAGCATGTACAACAATTACGATTTATCTGGCAATGCAATAAGCAGCGCCATTACTGCCCAGTTACTGGCCGCGGCGGATATGTGCTGGTTATTATCGTATGGCGGAAAATCGCTGTCTACAAATGGCTGTATCGGAAACGACCTGGTAGCCACAAACCAGGCACCAGTTTGCTGCTGCGTTTTTAACAAGTAGCTTATTCCCTGTTGGTATAAGGCATCTGCTGGTTTTACCATACCGCTTTCGTACAAGGCATATAAAGCCTGCCCGGTAGCATAAGCATCACTTTTTAATGTGGGTAGCTGCGCCCAGCCACCATCAGTATTTTGCATGCCCTTAAGCTTTACTGCTATCGTTGTTTTTTTAGTAACGTCGCTACCACACCATTGCATGCCTAACAATTGAAACACCAGTTCTTGCTGGTTGTTGGTTTGTGCCTTTTCCAGCCAGTTTTTTGTTTTGATAATTAGGCCGCTTACCGATGTTTTCTTTGCAGGTGAAGCGTATAGTTCTACGGCGCGTATAGCCAATGCGGTTATGTGTATTTCTCCGGTTTCTAAAGGTACCCTGACAGATTCTGCCAAAAAAGAACCATCAGGTTTTGCCTGGCTCATAATATAATTTACAGAAATATCCGTGTACATGTTTGCCGGGTATTTTTCTGCGGCAAGCCCTATCAGTATATAAGGTGCAATAAAGTTGACAGGTACAAACTGGTTGATAAGGTTAGGGTTGCATATTTCGCGGATGGTGCCTTCCATTGCATATATCCTATTGGCTGTAAATGAATCTACCAGGGGTACGCCTTTGTTTCGTGCTATATCGGCCGCCATAGAAGTTAAGGTGGTGTGGTGGCAGGAGGCACATTTAAAACGGGTGTTATTGGTAAAAACATACCCGCTTGTTTGTAACAGCAACAAGCCTTTAGATACTGATTGCTGTATAATTGCATTATCTATCCTGGCAGGCTTATCCATCCAGCCGGATGAAATGCTGCATACAAAAATTGCTGCAGCAATAAGGCTGATAGCAGTAAAAGCTTTTATTTTCATGATGATTAGTTGAGTATTATTTTTTTATATATTTTTCCAATAAAGTTACAGTGGGTGTATTGCCTTTTTGGCGGGCATAAAATAAGGCATCCGAGCCATCGGGTTGTTGGTCGCCTACTACAGCCCCATATTTAATTAGCGCTGCAGTCATCTCTATATTGTCTGTGTCTGATTGTTCCAAGAGCATTAAAGCAGTAATACCATGCGGGCTTTTACTATTTGGGTTAGCGCCCTGTTGAAGGAGGTAACTTATGGATGCGCTATCGTTGCTGAAGCAGGCATTCATCAGGGGCGTTAAACCTTGTACTGCCGCTAAAGCTAATGGGTTTAAGGGAGTAACATTTACATTAGCCCCATTTTGTACAAGCATCTTTAAAGTTTCGAACGATCGAAATGCAAGGGCAGCATTAATAGGGTAATCTCCAATAATTATAGTATCGTTTGCATTAAATCCTTTCTGTAAAAAAAATGCTAGTATAGCCGTGTCGCCACTGGCTGCCGCATTGTAAACAAAGAACTGATTAGGTACGTTTTTGCTAATGTTGGCACCATTATTTACAAGCAGGCGTACCTCGTTTATTGTACCTGGCATGGCAGCCACTTTTGCCAAAACACTATACCCGCTTATAAGGTGGTTTACATCCGCACCATGTTGCAGCAGCAGGCTGGTTTTTTCTACATTTGGTACGGCAAGCCATAAAGCAGTTATGCCCCTGTTTGTTTGGTAATTTACTTTGGCACCGCTTGCAATAAGCTGCCTCATTTGCCCTACTGTACCGTTTAGAGCAGCAGCCATTAATGCAGTGTAACTATCAAGGCTATCATTGGCACTTGCACCTTTAGTCAATTGCTGCTGTAGCAAATCATCATTGCCCGACCTTATAGCCTGGAATAATGCTTTGGTGGTATCACTAACGTGCAAAGAAGCGTTGTTTTGAGCACTGAGCTGCTTACTTACCGTTAGCAGAAGTAAAAATATACTTACGTAAAGTAGCCTGCTCTTTAATGCTTTATTGCTTATAAATTCCTTTGTTTTTGATTTCGGGGCAACATAATAATCACATGGCATAATAATTTTTTTAATGAAAGTTATTAATGGCGGATACACAGAAATACCCCGTTTTGGTAGCAATAATAAAGTAGGGAAATAGGCTGTGTATTAAAGTGTTAGCGAAAAATATATAAAAAGAAATTGTAATCAAACTAAACCAGGTTTTATTTTAGTATCAATTTTCAGCAAACTGAAATTGTAATAATTTAATAGGTTAGAACTAGTCTTGCTATACCCTTACCATTACTTACTTACTTAAATAATTAGTGACAAAGCTTTTTTGTTTTGCTGGCGGCAAGTATACTGCTGGTTATCAATCAACAAGTAAAAACTAAACTTTACGCCTTTGGATTAATTAATTAAAATTGGTATCAATTGTAACAGTATTTATTTTGACTGTATAATATTAAACT
>JAYVUJ010000092.1:0-4648 GCA_043788035.1 Ferruginibacter sp.
TTGTGCCTGGCTATTGCGGATGGAGCACCATTTTAATTGGCAACAGTAATTATTACAAAAAAGTGATACGGATCTACACAACAAAAAAAATAAACTAAAAACAAAAAATATCCCAAGTGCAAGTAAAATTCAAAGAATATAATCTTCCCTTCCATCATCCATTCACCATATCTAAAGGCACAAAAACGCACCAGCCAACTTTTGTAGTAGAGCTGGAATACTTTGGCATTAAGGGTTATGGCGAAGCACCAGCAATAAGCTATTACAATATCCCAGTTGAAAAAATGATAGCCGACATGGAAAGAAAAAAAATGTTCGTAGAAAAATTTTCCTTCTCAGACCCTGAGCGATATTGGCATTATCTCCATCATTTATTTCCTGTAAATTCATTTTTAGTATGCGCTTTAGATATGGCGGGCTGGGATTTATTTGGTAAGCTTAAAGGCAAACAACTACATCAATTATGGGGCCTTGATGACACTAAAAGCCCAATTACAGATTATACTATCGGTATAGATACCATTGAAAATATGGTAGCTAAAATAAAAGAAAAACCATGGCCTGTTTACAAAATAAAAGTAGGCGTACCGGGAGATATAGAAATGGTTACCGCATTAAGAAAGCATACCGATGCCATATTTAGGGTAGATGCCAATGCCGGCTGGACGTTGGAAGAAGCGAAAGAAAAAATCCCTTTGTTAAAAAACCTGGGCGTTGAGTTGATAGAACAACCATTGGCAAAAGATGATTGGGAAGGTATGAAAGTTTTATTTGAAACATCAGTGCTGCCACTTTTTGCAGATGAAAGCTGCGTTGCTGAAGTAGATGTAGAAAAATGTCAAAACTTTTTTCATGGCATCAACATAAAATTAACCAAGTGCAGCGGCATTACGCCAGCACGCAGGATGATAACGCAAGCAAAAGCTATAGGCTTAAAAGTTATGCTGGGCTGCATGAATGAAACATCTATAGGTACCGCCGCAATTGCCCAACTAGCGCCACTTGCAGACTATGTAGATATGGACGGACCATTGTTGTTAGCAGAAGATATCGCTACAGGTGTAAGTTTTGATAGCGGTAAAATTTTATACACGGATTTGCCAGGCTTAGGCATTGCAGTACAACCCTTTTAAAACTTTATTTGGTAAAATAATATATCGGCCTTTACTTTGCGTTTATAATGAAACAAATCACTCATATACACCATCATCATCTTTTACCGCAGGGTAAGCTATGTTGATTTGTATGTAACAAACATATTTTCAAGGGCTTACTTTAAACAGTAGGCCCTTTTTATTTTATAGGAATTTGTTGTTCTGGATTAGGAAAATAAGTAGCAAGTTAAAGGTAACTGGTCTGACGTCTTCGTCTAACCAGTTACCAGCAAAAGACCACAGATAAAAAATAAAGTAGCAAAATGAAGAAGATCTCCAAAAAGGTATGCCGTAAAAGGGAGTAACACAACAATGATCATCAAATAAACCAAAGCCCAAAAACAAAAAATAAAATGCTAAAAATTGCAGTGCAAAAATCAGGAAGGTTGTACGAGGATTCAATCCGGCTCTTAAAAGAATGCGGCATAGAATTAAATAATGGAAACAAACAATTAAAGGCAATGGCATTTAATTTTCCGCTTGAAGTTTACTTTTTAAGGGATGACGATATCCCTCAGTATGTTTACGATGGCGTTGCAGATATTGGCATTGTAGGCGAGAATGTCTTGTTAGAAACAGCAAAGGATATCGACTTGGTTTACAGGCTTGGTTTTGGTAAATGCCGGTTAAGCATAGCCGTTCCAAAAACAATGGAATACAATACTATCAGTGATTTAAATGGCTTAAAAATTGCCACTACTTATTCAACCATCCTGCAAGGTTATCTTAATAAAAATAATATTAATGCAGAGATACATGAGATAAGCGGCTCGGTAGAAATAGCGCCAGGCATAGGTTTGGCAGATGCTATCTGCGATTTGGTAAGCAGTGGCAGCACACTTTTTACCAACGGCTTAAAAGAAGTAGAAGTAATTTTAAAGTCGGAAGCAGTGCTTACGGCCAACAAGCAATTATCTGTTGAAAAACTAGCTATACTTGAAAAATTATTGTTGCGTATCAATGCAGTTAAAACGGCTAAAAATAATAAGTACATTTTACTAAATGCTCCTAATAACCAGCTTAAAAATATTTCGTCATTATTGCCTGGCATGAAAAGCCCTACCATAGTGCCATTGGCAGAAGAAGGCTGGAGCAGCGTACAAAGCGTAGTAAATGAAAATGATTTTTGGGAAGTGATAGAAAGGCTTAAACAGTTTGGCGCAGAAGGTATTATTGTGCTGCCAATTGAAAAAATGATTGTGTAGTACCCCGGTCCTCTAAAGGGGGTTAATTTGCACACCCAGCATGTTGAACTATAGCATTCAAAGTAAACTCTTAAAATTAACCACCCTTAAGGAGTGGGGGTATTGATTATAATTATGGAAAATATATTTATAAACCCATTGCAAGATCAATGGGACGACATTTTAAAACGGCCAGCTTTTGATAGCAAGGCACTGGAAAGTACTGTAGCGGCAATCCTTAATGATGTTAAGATAAATGGTGATACTGCCATAAAAAAATATGCTGCTAAGTTTGATGGCGTTGAATTATCTGCACTTTGCGTTAGTGAAAGTGAAATTACAGAAGCGGTATTACTGGTAGATGAAAAACTGAAGGCTGCAATAGGAATAGCTAAAAGCAATATTACCAAATTTCATGAAGCGCAAAGAGAGGTTTCATTGCCAATTGAAACGACAATAGGAGTTACCTGCTGGCGAAAAGCTATAGGCATACAAAAGGTTGGCTTATATATTCCCGGCGGTACCGCACCTTTATTTTCTACTTTATTGATGTTGGGCATACCTGCTGTGCTGGCAGGTTGCAGCGAAATAATCATTTGTACCCCTGCTGATAAAAATGGCAAAATCAATCCTGTTATTTTGTATGTAGCTCAATTAATTGGCTTAAAAAATATTTATAAAACCGGTGGCGCACAAGCTATCGCAGCTATGGCTTATGGCACCGAAACTATACCACAAGTGTATAAAATTTTTGGCCCTGGCAACCAGTATGTTACCTGCGCCAAACAACTGGTAAACAAACAAGGCATTGCCATCGACATGCCCGCAGGCCCAAGCGAGGTTGCCGTATACGCAGATGAAACGGCTAACCCAATTTTTGTAGCGGCAGATTTATTGAGCCAGGCAGAACATGGCGCTGATAGCCAGGTAGTTTTGGTGGCTAGCTCTAAACCAATAATTGAAAAAGTAAAAGATCAAATTGATAAGCAGCTTACACAATTATCAAGAAAAGATATTGCTGTAAAAGCATTACAGCACACCCGGTTTATTGTAATGGAAAACGCAGGCAAGGCGTTTAATCTTTTAAACGGATATGCTGCGGAGCATTTGATTATTGCATCTGACAATGCAATAAGTTTAGCCGCAAATGTTGTGAATGCCGGCAGTGTTTTCCTTGGACATTATTCACCTGAAAGCGTGGGTGACTATGCATCTGGCACAAACCATACGCTGCCTACAAACGGCTATGCAAAAGCCTATAGCGGCGTATCGCTGGATAGTTTTGTAAAAAAAATTACCTTTCAGCAAGTTAGTAAAACAGGTATTAAAAATATAGGCAACGCGGTAGAAGCGATGGCAGCAGCCGAAGGTTTGGATGCACATAAAAATGCGGTGAGTGTAAGATTGAAAACTATTTAATCGCACCTTAAAAGTCCCCTCAAATTGAAGGGATGTATTTTCAGGTACCTGTTTAGCAGGCAGGGGCAAAATAATTTATTATGGAATTTGACCTTCAAAAATTAGTGAGAGAAAACATACAAAAGCTAACCCCATATTCTTCTGCCCGGCATGAGTTTACGGGTAAAGGCTCTGTGTTTTTAGATGCAAACGAAAATGCTTACGGCTCTCCGCTGGAAGAAAAATTTAACCGCTATCCCGATCCGTTGCAATGGCAATTAAAATTTCAACTGGCCCGCATAAAGGGCGTGCCTGCCGAAAATATTTTTATAGGCAATGGCAGCGATGAAGTGATTGACCTGGCGTACCGCATTTTTTGTAATCCTGGCAAGGATAATGTAATTGTTTGTCCGCCTACGTATGGCATGTATGAAGTAAGCGCCAATATTAACGATGTTACCATTAAAAAAGTAAGCCTCACGGCAGATTTTCAATTAGATGTTGAAGGCATTTTGAGCGCCGTGGATGCCAACACTAAGCTGTTATTTATTTGCTCGCCTAACAATCCCACCGGCAATAATATGGGTCGTGAAGATATAGAGAGCTTACTAAATAATTTCCCTGGCATCATCCTTATCGATGAAGCGTACATCAATTTTTCAAAACAAAAAACATTTATACAAGAGCTTACTGAATACCCAAACCTGGTGGTAATGCAAACGTTATCGAAAGCATGGGGGCTGGCCGCATTGAGGTTGGGCTTATGTTACGGCTCAATGGATATTATTGACCTTTTTAATAAAGTAAAGCCACCGTATAATGTAAACGGCGCTTCTCAGCAATTAGGGCTGGAGGCTTTACAACATACAACGCTTGTAAATGACTGGATAACCGCTACTGTAGCACAACGGG
>JAYVUJ010000093.1:0-4645 GCA_043788035.1 Ferruginibacter sp.
TTAAAATTGAAATCTTCCGTTTTTACTTTGCCCCATTGATTGCGCAAATTGGCTGCCTTTTTCTTTTGCTTATTTTTAAAAATAAAAGATGAAAGCATACCAACGATAATTACGATAATAGAAACTAAAAGAAAATAAAGCATATAAAAGGGTTAAGTTAGCAGTAGTACTAAGTATTACAAAAGTAACATTTAGCCATCATTGTGAATACTTGCCTTAATTGTAATGGTTATAGTTAACTGTTGCTGTTTTGCATACGCCCCATACATAGTGAGAAAAGATCCCTTAAAAACTGAAGTACAAAAGTGCGACGCCTGTGAAGCCCAACATGGCCGCTGTATTGCCCGGTACAACAAAAAGGGCAATTTAGAATTAAGAATTCTATAGGTTGGTTGCATAAAAGACATTTGGATCGATATACTACAACAAAAAATACACGGCCATAAAACACAAGCCCCCCGCTTTGCAGCAAGGGGCCATTTACAAACTATAAGCACAAACGATTTATAAGTACTTTGTTTAGAAAATATTGAAAATTCTCTGCATATTAATCAGGTTTTTTACCCTCTAAAAAGGTGTTGATGGTGCCAATTTCGGCATGGTTGTTTTCATCCGATTTTACGGTGTAATTACTGTAAAAACTTTCTACATCGGCAATGGAATTGTGCAGTTCCATATTGCGGCGAAGGTAGGCAGGTACCGTTTCAAACTCGTTGTTCGGATCGGCCGCGTTAATATTGAATGACAAATTACGCAGTTTTGCAATTCGATCCATAGCCCGGCGCCGTAGGTCTTCTGTTTCGTCAGGCATAGCCCGGTCCTCAACATTAGACATCATGATTGGCTGAGTTTGTTGCACAATTGGTTGTTGCCCCTCCGCCGCTTTTTTAGGATTTTCTTTAACCACCATTTGCATTTCAAATACAGGCTCGTCTTTCTGGACTATACTCCGCAAAGAGGTGGGTTCTTCTTTAAGATTGGAATCTGGAGTTGGTGTTGGCTTTTCCTCTACATATATATTCGAGGGTTTTGCCAAAAATCCACCTGTTGACGAGACAGATGCGCTAGCTTCTTTCTTATCTAATGAATATATTATTTTAGTGTCGGTTGTAAGCAGTTTCTCAGCAGGTAACAGAGGTTGTGGAATATCAAATTCAATAACAGGTACTTGATCTGAAGCCGAAGATATTTCAAAAAATACAGGTTCCGTATTCGTTTTTTCCACAGTAATTTTACTTGGTACATTTACTATTAGCTCTGTTATACAAGTACCAGATAAAGTGGGCACCATTGATGTATCTTCTAATTGGCTAACAATTTTTTCGGGTACCGGCACTGCTGTTTGCATTGGCACCATAGTATTTACAAAATCAAATTGAAAAGTGGGCTGTTGCGGCTGCGTCATCTTCACCACTTCTTTTTCGGGAGTGGCAAGGCTTAATACAATCCTGTCTTCTGCCTTCTTTTCTACCTTGGGCTGGTTGATTGTTTTTGCAAACGGGTCTTTATGCTCAAAGCCGGTGGCAATAAGTGTTATGCTAATTTCAGAACCTAAGGTATTGTCGTAGCCCAAGCCTAAAATAACATCGCTATCCGGCCCCGCCTGGGCCATTAAATAGTTCTGTATAACTTCCACTTCATCCATTGTAAATTCATTTTCTCCTTCGCAACTGTTGATGTTGATGAGTATCCATTTTGCACCACGGATATCATTATCATTCAGCAATGGAGAGTTTAATGCATTTTCAATGGCCTGCTGTGCCCTGTCTTCGCCAGATGCTGTTGCGCTGCCTAAAATAGCTACGCCGCCATTTTTCATTACGGTGCAAACATCCGCAAAATCCACATTGATCTGCCCAGTACTATTAATAACATCGGTGATGCATTTAGCTGCTGTTGCCAGTACATTATCTGCTTTGGCAAAGGCTTCCTTCATTTTTAAATTACCAAACTGGTGGCGTAATTTATCGTTGCTGATTACGAGTAAAGTATCTACATGGTCTTTTAACAATCGGATACCTTCTTCCGCCTGAGCCAATCTTTTTTTACCTTCATACGCAAACGGCGTAGTAACAATACCTACCGTAAGTATACCCAGGTCTTTACATATTTTTGCGAGTATTGGTGCGCCGCCAGTACCGGTACCTCCGCCCATGCCTGCTGTGATGAACGCCATTTTAGTATTAACTTCCAATATGCGCTTTATCTCTTCCAGGCTTTCTTCGGTAGCCTGTTTGCCTATTGCAGGGTTAGCTCCGGCACCAAGCCCTTGCGTTAAATGCGGCCCCAGCTGAATTTTGTTTGGTACGCTGCTTTGCGCAATTGCTTGTGCGTCTGTATTGCAGATGATAAAGTTTACGCCTTCGATGTTTTGCGAAAACATGTGGTTTACCGCGTTGCTTCCGCCACCGCCAACACCAATTACTTTGATGATGGACGATTGTTCTTTTGGCAAATCAAAATGTATCATAATTATTTTCCTCCAATCACCACTATATCTCGTTTTGTATTAAAATTTAGCAGTGCTTTTTTTAGTTTGTGTTTTCTGTTTTTAATTAGTAAAATAGAAAATCCATATTGTTATTAGTATATATGCTGTATTAAAATTTTGAATCTTCTTCTTCTTTAAAAAGGTCTATTAAACCTATCTTAAAAGAATCCATAAACCCCTTTAAAGATTTGCGTTCTTTAACCTTTGTTACTTTAAATTCTTCTTTTTGTGTAGTGGAGGTTACGGTATCTATAACTTCTTCTACTGGCAACTGTTGCAACGCTAGCGGTACTTCTACCCGGCGAAAATTTTCTTCAAAATTTTTCTTTTTGTTTTCGTAATCGTTGTAGCCTTTTAATATCAAGCCAATGCAAGTACTGTACATTGGCTTTGCCAGTTCATCTATATGCCCGCCTGCCAAATGTTCGTTCGGGTAGCCTATCCTTGCGTTAAGACCTGTTACATATTCCGTTAACTGTATCAGGTGCTTTAGCTGGGAACCACCACCAGTAAGGATGATGCCGCCATTCAGCAGGCGTGTATCCAGGCCTACCTGCTTTAAGTGATAGGTTACAAAATCCATTATCTCGCTCATGCGTGCCTGTATAATGCCTGCAAGGTTTTTTACGCTTATTTCTTTAGGCTGCATGCCACGTAAGCCCGGAATGGTAATAAAAGCATTGTTCTTAGTTTCATCTGCCAGGGCACTGCCAAACTGTACCTTCATTTGTTCGGCCTGTGTTTTTAAAACACCTAAACCGTTCTTTATATCGTTGGTAATATTTTCGCCGCCGAAAGGTATTACTGCTGTATGCTTTAAGATGCCTTCATAAAACACGGCAAGGTCTGTTGTGCCGCCGCCAATATCAACAATGGCAACGCCAGCTTCCAGGTCTTGGTCGCACATAACGGCTGCTGCAGATGCTAATGGCTGCAATACTAAATCTTGTGTGTGCAGGCCGGCTTTTTCAACGCTACGGTTAATGTTGCGGATGGCATTTTTATCACCGGTAATGATGTGAAAATTGGCACCCACCTTTACGCCGCTATACCCAATCGGGTTTGGAATATTCTGGAAATTATCTACCGTAAACTCCTGCGGTATAACATCAATAATTTGGTCGCCTGCTGGTATGTAAGTGCGGTATTGGTCAGCAATTAAGCGGTCAATTTCTTCCTGCCTGATTTCGTCATCAGTATTCTGGCGCACAATATCGCCACGTGTCTGTAAGCTTTTGATATGATGGCCCGCAATACCCACGTACACCTCATTCAATACAAGGTTTGGGTTAGATGCATAACAGTTTTCCAAAGCTGTTTGTATAGCTTTAATGGTTTGGTCTATATTAAGCACCATGCCATGTTGCACGCCATTGCTGTTGGCACGGCCAAAGCCCAATATCTCTAATTTGCCATATTCATTTTTGCGGCCGGCGATGGCTGCTATTTTTGTGGTACCAATATCAAGGCCAACAATTACCGGGTTGGTATTTGCCAGCCCATTATCATTTGTGGTGTTTTGTTCGTTGCTCATAGTTTTGTGTTTGTATATTTGTTTGTTTGTGTTTTGTGTTTGTATTTTTTTATTTATTACTTTTTGTTGGTCTTATTCTATTGCTTCAATCTGCTTTAAATCTGCAATCCTACTGAATTATTAATTTTTAATTCCCTGCATAAGATCGTTAATATTCATTGCCCGGTTTTGTTAAAACTGGTTTTTTATTAATTGGTTTATTAGCCGGTTTTGCTATTGGTTTTGGCAATAATGCTTTGGGCTGTACAACTTTACTTGCTGCTGATTTTGCTGCATGCAGTACTATTGTTGGTTTAGGTTTTCCCCGACCGCTTGCCAGCTTTATTATAACTGGTTTTTTAATAGCCGTTACTGGCTTAGGCTTATTTGCAGCCGGTGGTTTTATACTTGCTGGCGAAGCAACAACGGGAAAAGCTTGTGGCTTTCTTTCACTTGTAAAATCGACATGGCTATCATCCCTTTCCATAGATTCCTGTACCAGGTTAATGTTGGTGGTATTGTTCTCATTATCCTGCGCCATAACCTGTAACGAATCACTGGCTTGCCTTTCTGCATTTTCAGCTATTGCCTGCATTAGTTGCAACGTACGCAGCGAGTCAGTTGATTTATCTTCTGCACCT